>CAZVFU010000158.1:0-3876 GCA_964626595.1 uncultured Saprospiraceae bacterium | reverse complement strand
ATAGCGGCCGCCCGTCATGTATACCGCGGCATCGGTCAGACAGGGGGAGGGCTTGGACCCAGCCGCCAGTCGGCGGCTGGCCCGCCGCATCGCTATCGCAAAGAATAGTGGCCGAGGCTTCCCTAGCAGGGATATGAGAGAAAATGCAGGGAAAAAAGACTTATATCGAAAAAATTAGTATGTGTATATTATTGATCTTTTAATAGCAACTCAAATTAACGTTTATAACGGTTATGTTTGCCAGTAAAGCCTCTAACATGATATACATCAAGTTCCCGCAGCCATTTCATGTCAGATTTTGAGCTTTTGATTTTTTCGATCCGTCTAACTGTAATGCTTTCTAATTCGCCAACACGATCCAATCCTAAAACTAACCCTCAGGCTACCAGCGTGTTGTAGGTCACAAAATTGAACGAGAAATTTAATTATATGGAGTCCATCGATCTCAAAAACCTACCAACGAGTAGCCCTTATTAAAGGCCATAGAAATGTATGTATGCTAGTCTCCCTTTTAGAATAGGTATCCATCAAAGCCCGGAGACAACTGGCAAAAAACATAGCGCTTTTATGCCGAATTGAAAGTGGAAGTGGCGCCTCTAAAAGCCACTTTGAATATGCGCCTGCATCCATTCACATCCAATTGGGAAAAAATAAGAACCGCTCATCCCTTTTGCACATAAGCACTATATATACTGAAGAATGTACTGATAGACGAATCCAATAATAACGGCCAGCCCAAAACTCAAAAGTGTCCCTATGAGTATATATTCCGTGAGTTTTCTATCCTTGGCTCTAGATAAATCACTAAATCGAAAAACGGATTTTGCGGCAATGAGAAACCCAATCGCACTCCACTGATGTAAGAGAATGAAGCCAAATACAAATAGACGCTCTATGATCCCAATGTATTTCCCGGCATGATCTAAAGATTCATCCGCGTTATCTTCTTTTAGATCCCATGTACTCATGATGGTTTTTACGACTACAGAGGAAACAAAAGTAACCATCAGGAGAGCGAGCATAAATAGCAATAGCCGCGTGGAAGAAAAAATTTCGAGATCAATCTCGTATGAAAAATAATAAGAAACCACTCCAGCAATGACCAACAGATGCAATAGCTGATCCAGGCCAAATAGAAGCCGCGGATTCCAAATGGGCTCTAACTTTATCTTAAAATAATCAATCCCTAAGTGACTGACCACGATAGCCGCTATAGAAAGGAAATATGAAAAATCGAAGCCCAACATAATCAAAAGCGACAATAAATGGACCAGGCCGTGAAGGTAGAAATATACCGACTTTACGCCTTTATCTCTTTTTTCTTCCACCCAACGATCGGGCTGAAAGACAAAATCGCCCAAAACATGCGAGATCAGTAATTTTATTGCAAGATCCATCATGACGGGCAAAAGGCTTTAATGTAGTAATCATTCATTTTCATAATTTCCTCATACCCCCCTCTGCTCAGTGCCTCACTTATATTGCTTTGCGACCGATCGAGAAGCTGGGCCCATTCGCTTTGCGTCTTTTCGGGATTTTCTATCGCCGTCTTTATCACCGTAGATACCACCTGACTCCAATCATCCATAGTCAGAAGAGCGAGTTGAATCATAATATTTAAGGGCTCGTCCACCGCTGAACGAGGGGACTTTATAGCTAGTTTTTTCTTCTTCAAACTGTCAAAACATTCTCCTGAATGCACGAATGCGGAGCCATTCGATTCCGACACCCTTGCAGAGGAATAGGATTCTTCTCCCAGCCCAATGGCCATTCTCAGATCGTGGACCTTTGTTTGTTTGATCGCCGCTTTTAAATGGATCGCTGCCAGCAAAGCGGTTTTCACATCTACTTTCAATTGAAAACTATCGCCTCTGTAAGTTTCCCAATCTTTGGGCGTATCTCCATAGGCGTTAAGCACCCGCTTTAAAGGCTCCATCCAGCTATCAACCTGCCCCCTCTGAGAATCGATGATGTCTCCCGTTATTACCGCTGTCATTATCTATCTTTATCCAAAGATATTTGTTTTAGAGACGATAAACAAATATATCGTACTATAAGCAGATATTTTATATTATCGTATTGTAGGCAGATACTTTATATTATCGTACTATAACAGAATAGCACTTCTTAATCGCATCCAGACCGTAATAAACATACCTACCGGCGATATGGATATGCTCAAATAAAACGAAATCTAGTGTCACTACCTCTCCATTCGATAATGAGCAAGTTCTAATCTAACAAACAATCCACGCGAGCTTTTCAATATTTATTTGTTCATAATAACAGCTCAAGTGCTAGAGAAAGAAAAGGAAATAGATTTTGCCTATTTAGACTAATAATAAAGTGGAGTAAAATCTGCTCTTATTTGGGCTACAGCTAAACTAAAATACATAGCCTAGCTTTAATTAGTTAAATACAGGATAATATGAAACCGAAATCTTATGCGAATGACGAACTGGAAATCACCTTCGATCTAAAGAAGTGCATGCATTCCGAACATTGTTGGCGTGAACTCGGGTCTGTTTTCGACCCCAAAAAGCGCCCGTGGATTGATCCGGATGGTGCTGACGCAGCACGAATTCGCGATCAGGTCGGACGCTGTCCTTCCGGTGCATTATCCATAAACTTAAAAAACGAAAATATGAGTGATCAAAAATCGACAAGTAATGCCGTAGAAATGAAGCCCTTACCCAATGGTCCGGTGATGATACAGGGAAATTTAAAATGGAAAAATCAAAGTGGTGAGGAAAAGGTAGTAGAAGGACCTTGCGCCTTATGCAGATGTGGCGCTTCAGACAACAAGCCCTTTTGCGATGGGTCGCACAATAAAATAGGATTTAAAGCGGACTAGAATAAAATAAGGAGAGAGGTAGTTTTATGAAAAAACTACCTCTTTATTGTCTACCATTTTACGCATGTTGATTAGGGCATAGCGCATCCGACCTAAAGCTGTGTTGATGGATACTCGCGTCATAGCAGCAATCTCCTTAAAACTCATATCAGCGTAGTGACGCAAAATCACTACTTCCCGTTGTTCGGGCGGCAACTTATCTACTAAGGCTCTTACCTTGGCATAAGTTTGTTCTTTAATGATACTATCTTCGCGATTCGCCTCTTCAGACTCGATCACATCGAAAATATCGAAATCATCCGTTGGGTGGATGATGGATCGACGCTTATTCTTTCTGAAATTATCTACGCACATATTGTACGCAATACGCATCGCCCATTGCTTAAATTTGCCTTCGTGATTGTACTTCCCTGCTCGGAGGGTTTTTACAATCTTGATAAAGACATCTTGAAAAATATCATTGGCACGCTCATGATCTTTAACAAAAAGATAAATCGAGGTGTAGATTTTATCCTTATGCTTATTTAAAAGAATTTCGAACGATTTCTCGTCCCCTTCTAAATACTTAGCAATTAGTTCCTTGTCATTTAATACTTCCTTTGACATACTACCTGAGATTTTGTGGGTTCAATAAGTGAAAATGTGTAGTGTAGAACAATTACTCTATAATCTTTTCGTTTTGGTGATATAATTCATTTCTTCTTTATCGATACTTCAAAGTAAATACAATATCCACTCAGTTTACGACTTTTTAAACCCTCTTAACACAACTTTAACTAAAGGTTGACCATCTGAAATACCGAATGATGGGATATAGCAAAACTTTTCGCTATAATCCGATTTTAGGAATTGTCAATATTTTGAAATAAGGCCCTTTTACCATTATACACCATATTATGTTTTGACCAATAACATTCTTAACCGACTTTTTACTTGAGCGATTCATATAGCCTTTTTAACAATATGACTGAATCTTATACCCACTATGCTGACATTTTTGCATCATTTTTTGCCTTTTTTCG
>CAZVFU010000157.1:0-3898 GCA_964626595.1 uncultured Saprospiraceae bacterium | reverse complement strand
ACCTTTTCGGCAGATCTCTTTGTGGATTGTACCGGATTTGCATCTATTTTGCTGGAGAAAACGATGGGCAGTGCGTTTATATCCTATGGCGACAGTTTATTTACAGACCGAGCTGTCACGGGTAAATTCTCTGATCAAGGAGCGCCCGATCCTTATACGCTGGCTCAAACCATGGATCACGGCTGGAATTGGCAAATTCCCGTTCGAGGGGAAAACCATAGGGGGTATGTCTTTTCTTCGGACCACTGCACTGAGGACGCAGCCCAGGCAGAAATGCAGGCCAATAATCCCGAAATCAAGGAGTTTCACACCGTCAAATTCAGGTCGGGGCGGCATGCAGAGTTCTGGAAAAAGAATGTAGTAGGTATTGGCAATGCCTATGGCTTTGTGGAGCCCCTGGAGTCTACGGGTCTGCATATGATCATAGAAAGCATTCAGACGCTTATTCAAAATTTGCCTGTATCGAAGAACAATGAAAACAACACGCTAAAAAGGTTCCTCAATGAGAAAATCGGAAGCCAGTGGGATTATATCAAAGGCTTTCTGGCTATACATTATAAATACAACGAACAGAAGGATACAGAATTTTGGAGAAGGTGCCGGCATGAAACAGATGTATCTCAGGTGCAAGACTTATTGGATATCTACCGAGACTTAGGCCCTTTGACGGCCGTTGAGGAGCAAGATCCCGAAATACTCCGGCCTTTTGTGTTTGACCGTATTTTTGGTACCCATGGCTTTGATTATATGCTCATGGGTCAGGGCATACCGTACGGGAACCAATTCAAATTTAAGCCGGAAGAAAGCACGTATCCCAAGAAAAGAGCACATTGGAAAGCAATTAGTCAGCGCGCATTGAGTAATCAGGAAGCCCTTCAGTTTGCCTATTCCCACGCTGATCAATTAAATGGTTTAGTAGAATGAAAAGAACAAAACAAGAAGTAAAAAAGGCCTTACGCGAAAAACTACATACGGCGATAGAATTAGAGCATTCCACCATTCCGCCCTATCTCTATGCCTATTGGTCTGTAAAAGACGATACTTCCGAGGCAGCCATGTCTTTACTCGAGGTGGCGAAAGAGGAGATGAACCACATGGCTATGGCCTGCAATATTATGAATGCCATAGGCGGATATGTGAATTGTGCCAACCCCAACTTTATTCCATCTTATCCTACGGAGTTGCCCGGACACAGTGAAACCGTTTCCAGTATGAAAATCGGTCTACACAAGCTCTCGAAAGAGTCGATTGTTGGTTTTTTGTACATCGAATTGCCGCGAGACCCCAATGATGACCGAGACCCACAAGACGGCTGGACCACTATTGCAGATTTTTATCTGGATATATTGGCGGATATTGATGAATTAGATGATGAGGACTTCAATCACGGACGGCAGTTAAATCCCACAGACTCGCCTGACGCCTCCGGCATTTTAATCCCTGTCCAAAATAAGCGGGATGCTAAGTTATGTATCGCTGAAATCATTGAACAAGGCGAAGGCTTTAGTCGTGCAGAAGAGCTAAGCTTTTCGGAATCGGACTCCCTTGAGCCTCACTACTATCGCTTTTTGGATATCTATAAGTCTATGGGAGGATATGGCGAGGTCGATCTCGATGATTTCAATACAGAGGAGCTCATTGCAAAAGTGGATGATACTCAATATCAGGAGTTCATGAAAGGCATACATAAGCTAATTTCTAATCCGGGGAAGTCTGATTTTGATGCGCCTTTATATGATAAAGAAAACCTAAAATTCAATTCGTTATATAGTTACATGCTCGACAATATGCACACCCATAAAGAGAAGCGACATCCCGATATGAGTGCCGCTATTCAAACGATGTTCTCCTTGGGCAGGCATGCTGTGGCTATGCGAAGTATTCATTTAGGAGACGGCAAGCTGGGCGGGCCGAGCTTTGAGTATCTCAACAGAGCTGAAAGAGAGTAGTTTTGTTACCCTCTCCCTAAATAACACCGCTTTATATAAATTACAAGTAGAAAAAATGCCTTTTGATTAGATATTGCTGGTTTTAAGAATCAGCAAGGTCGACAATTTTTGTCATCGTTTAGAGGTGAACCGGAACCTCATGATTGGTGTGGACTCAGCACCAATATTTTTTTGGTTAATTAAAAAGTAATCTGTCCACCCAATACAATGCCGTGACTTTGAGCATCCCTTTCACTATGCGTCTCACCAGGAGGGAACGGCGCAAATGGACCGCTTCCACTTACCCAGTTTAAAGGAACATATCCCTCTGTTCGAAATAGCTCTAGAAACAACTTCGAGGAGTTTTTTATCATCACAGCATATCCGACAATAAATTGGTTTTGCCGTTCCCATGGTGCACCATCGGGTCCTGCCCTAAAATCAGAAAACTCTCCTGATAGTGAATGCCTTAATGAAGAATTGCTTGCAAAAGTATATTTCAATCCGAAATCTTTAGAGGACACCTTAGCGGCTTCAAATACATCTAATGGGGGGTTCGGGTTCTTGGTCCCTGGCCACACCTTCTGGGTCTGCGCATAACCTCCTTTAATTACAATTCGATCTCCTAAAGACACCTTTCCATATGCGGTCCAGGCGGGATTATTATCATTACATGGATCGAAGTGGAAAACAGGAAATTGATGGCAATAAGCACTGCCGTACAAATAGGATCCGCCAATTTTTACAGCTACTTCGTTTCCTAAGTCGAGTGTATAGTTGATGTCAGCGGTAAAGTTATTAAGTTGCGATGGCACATTCGTTGAATCGCCCACCGGCGTGCTTAATGCTCTAAATTGCGCTCCACCCTGAACAAGCATGACTGTGGCGTGAAGGCCTCCCTTCTTATATCCTACTTGTGCTCCATATCCCAGTCCGCCAAATGCATGCCACATGGTAGTGTTGGTAAAAGGATTTACTGTACCCATCTGTCCAAAGGGTGCATCCATTTTCCCAATAGCACCGTATATAGGAAATCGGTTTAGATCTCCGAATAAAAGAAAAGCCTTTCTTAACTGCACTTGATTTCGCTCTAGCCCCGTTATCAATCCTGTGCCAAAACTTTGTTGGGGATTGTAGAGCATTTCAGCGTGCGCTGCCAACCAAGAGTTTACCGCCCCCGAAAACGAAAACTGGAAAGAGTGTATGACCGCCTCGCTGACCTCCTTTCCAATTTGGTTGCTCGCTGTTGGATGTCTCATAAGGTATCCAAACTTCGAGTCTCTATTAGATCTTTGATAATCCCCAAGGGCAATCAAAGAGCTCCCGATAACCAAGGAGCCAGCGTCGACATTTCCCTTTTGGCGCTCTGTTATAAAAATGAATACTTTGCGTAAGTTTTCGTTAGGCTCTAGCATCTTATAAGAAAACTCCGAATGGAGGCCGATTCGTTGTTGTTCTTTTGGCTCTTCTATGTTTTGAGCCATAGAACAAGCGGCGATAAGACAAGCGAAAATAATCAGAATGTATTTGAACATGAATACCAACTTTGAAGGTAAGGTTTAGGTTTGTCTTCCAAATTTAAGTGTTAAAAGCCAAATATGCTCAATAAATAAGGGTGTAAATTAAAATTATCAGTTTGAGCTGAAGGCTTCTACCTATAAAATATCTTGCCTTTAGCTAATTGCAATCTTACTTGTTCATTTCTGCCTCTTTTCTGAACGTCCACTTCGGGGTTAATGACTTTGAACCCGTCTCCGACAAATGCGTCAACTTAAGCAGATATCACTTATAAAAAAATACTCTCTTTGCTTTACGCTGATGCTCTTTCAAGGCCCGCACGCTAAGCGTCGTTCATTATTACTTTTTGAGCGGCCAACCCCGCCGTACGCACTGTCGTTCGTAGGCGGGACCGGAGCGCACGGTGTGCGCTCCGGAAAGATAAAAAGCCGCCGGGCTGGTCCTCAAACCCT
>CAZVFU010000156.1:2001-3911 GCA_964626595.1 uncultured Saprospiraceae bacterium | reverse complement strand
TTTGGCCTCCAGCTCCACCACCACCGCCACTCATGCGCCGGAAAATGAATAACCATAAAATGACGAGGAAACCGATGGGAATCAGCCAGGACAGTAAAGGCGTGAGCCAGTCTGTTTTCGTTTCATAAACAGGTTCAACTCTTTGGTCTTTAGAGAGGTCAGCATTAACGTTATTTAAGCGTTCTGCGAAGACTTCTACAGGGCCAGTATTAAACGTGTAGTGCGGTCGGTCACTGCCAAAGCTTGTGCGATTGGCATCATCATACTTTGTTTTACTCAGTGCATTATTGGTCAGGAAAACCTGTCCGGTAGTTTCGTTTATAATAACGAGTTTGCGCACATCTCCGTCTTCCACCATTTGCTCAAATTCAGTGATGGTGATTTTCTCATCGCCAAATGAATCTGAATTGAGGAAGTTTATTCCCACGATGAAGGCAATAATGAGCACGTAGATCCAAATCGTGTTAAAATTGAATTTGCCTGGTGGCTTATTATTCTTGCCTTTTTCAGGGGACGAATTAGGTTTTTTATTTTCCATGTATACTTTTCTCTATTCTGTGTCTATAACAGCTTTAACTTGATTAAGATTATCTGATTCCCTTTTACCTATTCATTTAGTTACTGAAGCTTGCCTTTTCAGCGTCTCCCCAGAGGTTTTCGATGTCGTAAAACTCTCGAGCATCCGGGTAAAAGATATGAACGACCACGTCAAAAAAGTCAATTAAAATCCATTGGGATGTAGCTTGACCTTCAAGGTGGTTAGGGAAAACACCGTGATCATCTTTCAAGGTCTTTAATAGATTATTTGCTATGGCTTTAACTTGAGTGGTGGATTGCCCGTTACAAATGATAAAAAAGTTAGCGGGGGCCTCCGGAATTTCGCGCAAATCTAACTGCACGATTTCATTCCCTTTTGTTTCCTGAATGCTGTTAATTATAAGTCTGCATAATTGCTCAGACTGTAATTCGTTTTGTTTTACGTTCTTTGTTATCGTCAAATCGTTTATACTATCATTGATGAAAAGGCAAAAATACTCAAACTTAGGTAGTCCCTCAAATATGAACAGCGCGTCTGGGTTGATTCGCTGTCATTTTTATAAGTTACCTTCCACTCAAGATTATTTATCCTTATGGGTATCAAAAACCCGGCCACCCGCATTTACTGTGGTTTCCGCTGACGTTCAGACAGGGGGGCGAGGACAATATGGCAGACAATGGGAGGATTTGGGAGGCAATCTGGCCTTGAGTTTTATTGTCTATCCAGACAAGTTGCGAGCGGATCAGCAGTTTTTACTTCAGATGTGGAGTGCTATCAGCATTTATGATACTTTGGCTGGATTGGGACTTGAAAGAGACCGCTTGCGAATTAAGTGGCCGAATGACATCTTGTTTGATGGGAAAAAGTTGGCCGGAATTTTACTCCAGTCCAGTATATCGGGGTCCTACATTCGAAATGCCATTTTAGGCATTGGTATCAATGTTCAATCGGCGCCCCAAAGTATGCCTGGTGTTACCTCTCTGTTTCGAGAGTGTGTTTTCGTTTCTCCCGCAGAGTTACGGGAAAAAATATTGTGCAATTTATATCAATCGTATCAAGAGGTGAACTTCGATCGTGGGGTTTTAGCTTATCGCGATATCTATCATCAACGAATGTGGCGATACGGAGAAGAAGTATTCTTTATGAGAGGAAATGAAAGAGGCGAGGGCCGTATTATTGGAATTAATTCCCTGGGACACTTAGAGCTAGCATGTGATGGTCAGCTGCAAAGGGTGACCGGATCTGAGGTTCGATTTCTTCGGAAATAATAAGTTGAATGAGGTTGCTCAGCGGGAAAAGGTCTTCAAAAAAATTAGATTTTAGGGACCTTTCATTTAGCCCTATATCGAGCTCTGGAGTCATTACCACTAAA
>CAZVFU010000156.1:0-1901 GCA_964626595.1 uncultured Saprospiraceae bacterium | reverse complement strand
AAAAAGATCTAGACTTGGTCTTTAACGAGTTTAGTGGTTATGATACTAGGCCTGCGTGAAGGAGCATGCTCTTTTTGAAGGGATTTAGTTTCCAAAGCACTACCTAATTTTACAGATATTATAAAATCGTATTGTAAATTCCGGCAAAGAGCAAGGTCATTCTTTTATTGCTAACTTTGCAAAGCTGAATATAATTACATGAAAAACAGGTCTTTTTTTTTAATTGGAAGTACCACTTATTTTGCTTTAACGATTCTGGCGATACTGTTTTACCTTGAAAGAACGGCATTTGTAGATATATCATTTCACCTATTTTATATCATAAAAGATGAAAATTTTGCGATCCAAAACTTTAGGTTTGGGTCCATACTTACTCAGGCTTTTCCTTTAGTTGCTGCCCATCTATCACTACCCTTGAAATACATCATGCTGATTTATTCGACAGGGTTTGCGGTAGTTTATTGGGTCCATTTTAATATACAATTTCGCTTGGGATATAAATATGGTTTGGTCATGCTAATGCTGAGTATCTTGATGGTGAATGATACCTTTTATTGGATTCAGTCTGAGTTGCCACAGGGCTTAGCTTTGTTAACTCTACTGCTTGCTTTTATAAGTTTTAGCTCTCACCAGCAAAAAAAGCCATTTACCTTTTATCCGATATTTACAATATTGACTTTTACTACCGCTTTCATGCATCCTCTTTTGCTATTCCCTTTCCTATTTGGGGTGACCTTCCTGTTCTGTAGGCGGGAGATCAATCTGAATTTATTTTTAGGGTCTTTAGTCTCCTATTTGGGCTTTTTTGTTATCAAGACTTTTTTCTTTGCTACAGCTTATGACTCTCAATCTATGGAAGGCGCCGATAATATTTTCACTCTTTTTCCCAACTATTTCACTCTCGAATCCAATGTTGAATTTTTGAGGTATTTATTTTATGACTACTATCTACTTTTGATGGGGTTGATATCCGTATCGGTATTTTATCTTTATAACAGAAAGACTCTTCTTTTCTTCAGTGTTCTCTTGTTTTTTATTGGGTATACTATGCTTGTAAATGTATCTTACCCAAGTGGTGGAGCGCAGTTTTACATGGAAAACTTATATCTTCCTCTAACTATTTTTATTGCTTATCCATTAGTTTTTGATGTTTTTCCTGCTATCAAGGGTAAGTACTTAATAGGTATTCTTATTTTAGTATGTATTATTCGGGTGGCGCACATATATATGGCGAGTGCACCTTTCACGGAAAGGGCCAATTACCTCCTGGAGCTTATTGAAACTGGACCTCAGAATAAAGTGGTCCGTTCTGCAACCGAAGCTGAAAAAGAAATCTTACAAATGTCCTGGGGGACTCCTTATGAAATTTGGCTTTTGTCCACTTTGAAAACGGGAAAGACGAGGTCTATTTTGATTACTCCAAACCCCGGGAAGTTAAGGTGGGCTAAAAGTCATAATAGAAGTTTTTTAACTCCATGGGGTGCCTTTGGATATGAAACCCTTCCTGATAGATATTTTAACTTTTCGGATACGAGCCAATATGTTTTTCAATAGAGGTAGGTTCTCTTTAAACTCCATAAAACGGGTTATTTTAGGTCAGAAAGAATTTAGATTCGGATCCTTGTAATCTCTTTTATTTGTATCAAAGGAATAGCCTAAAATTAAAGCTATTCCTAAGCTTAACTCATATATTTCAATTGCAATAGAGTGGATGGACTCCGTGCACGGATCATAGGATCTTATTCTAATTCTTTGAGTCTACGTTTTATGAAGTAAAAATCGCGAGGACTCAATGTGCTGATGTCACTTTCTCTGAGGCGTTCAATAAGCTGATGCAGTTCTTCTTTATTCATTTGTTGCAATTGAGACCGATCGAACATCGATTGATTGTAGTTTGTAGC
>CAZVFU010000155.1:0-3934 GCA_964626595.1 uncultured Saprospiraceae bacterium | reverse complement strand
CGCAAACTGGATTCTTTTGGCTGGTGAGAAATAGGAGATAAGGCTTTTTTTGATGCTGAAAGCTCTTCAAAAATCTCCATAGCATTTGGATCACTCAATAGCCATTCTAATAGCTGAATGGAATCGGACTCATCCATTTCAGCATACAAGTAACGCACGATATCTTCAGGGGTAAAATGTGGGATCATAAGCAGGTTTTGTTTTAATTTGTCCCTATAACGATATGTATTTAGGGCCTTATTGCCTGCGCCTCCTGTTTTGCTTAATTATTTTACCCGCTCCCAGTCTTGCGTCCGTCCAAAAGCGGAAAAACCGATATATCCGCGGACCTTAAGCTGGTTGGGTTCTTCCAAATAAATTTTGCAACTATACACCTTGCCGTTGGAAGGGTCCATAATTTCACCATCAGTCCATTCGTCGCCATCTTTTTCCAAATCCCACATCACCTGGAGGCCCTCAATAGGTTTTCCACGATGAGGCTCAGGGCATTTCTCACAGGTAGGTTGACTAGGTTTTGTCAACAGTTTAACGATTTTTCCATGGAGTTTATCATTCTTCTCATAAATCTTGATATGTGACTTCGCCTCGCCCGTTTCGTCATCTATGGTTTTCCAAACCCCCACGGGGCTTTGACCGAAGATAAAGCCGCTGGCGGCAAAAAAGAACAGAAAAAAACTAAAACGAAGAGATTTGATAAGCATAGGGCTCATTTTTGATTTACTGACTATAATATAACGAAAAATATCGGAAATTTGGTTGGCTTGCTCAGGATATCGGCTTTTTCACTCCCATTCAGACGGAATTCTTTCTATCTCCTTTTCCCGCCCAGCAGATCATCCACATGAACCTTTTTGCACCATAGTAGTCCCAAAAGACAACGCATCGGAAACAAACAGATACCCACTAAAAACCAGGCGGTTACAAAGGAACCTTAGTACCTTTGTAGATGTTAACAATAAAAGATTGCTGAGGTAAGGCAGCGTAAGGCCGTTTTAATAGGTCTAAACCATAAACCGTGTTATCAGAAGAAAAAATCATAGAGGGCTGTAAAAAGCGAAAATCAGATGCTCAGCAGGCACTCTATGATCAGTATTCTGGTAAGATGTTCGTTTTATGCCTGCGTTATGCAAAGCATAAAGCCGAAGCGGAGGACATTTTGCAGGAAGGGTTTATCAAAGTGTTTGATAAGGTGAATACCTTTCGTGGAGAGGGTAGTTTTGAAGGTTGGATACGCCGCATAATGGTGCATACAGCCATTAAGTACTATCATAAATCGAGCCGTAAGAACGAAGCGATCGGATGGGAAAGCCTGCCCGATAGTCCCATGAGACCGGAAGTCTATGGTCAGCTCGATGCAGAACAAATTCTGGATGTTATCCAGGAATTACCCGAAGGGTATCGCTTGGTATTTAACCTGTATGCCCTCGAAGGATATAAGCACAAAGAAATTGCAGATATGCTGGAAATAGGAGAGAGCACTTCTCGGTCTCAATTGACGAAGGCCCGGTCTATGCTGCAAAAATTGATTGAAAAAATGTACACACTCGTTATATGAATAAGGATAATTTTGACAAACAGATTCGCGAGAAACTGGCCCATTATGAAGTGGCGCCCAGTCCGGCCGTATGGGAGTCCATTCAAGGTCAGCTCGCTGCTTCAGCAAAACGCCAGTATGGATGGTTAGCCGGCCTATTCTTTTTATTGGTGGCAGCAGGAGCGACATATTATTTCGTTGCCTATCAGGACTCAGCTGAAGGGGAAACCTCTCAGGTCCCGGCCACCTCGCAACTGGATCCCATTTCAGACCCCTCTTTTACCGAGCGATCGGCATCGCTGGAGGATGTTTCTGAAACTTCTCAAGCTCAAGGATCAGCTCAGAACAGCACTTCCACTTCTGCTGTCTCTCTGGAAAGCGCAACCTCTCGAGAGCGGACTGCTACAGAGTCGAATACAAAAATTCGAAGGGCAAGCTCGAAAGCCACTTCTGCCAAAGCCGTATTGTCGGCCAGTGACAGAAAGAGCAGCAAGAAAAGAAGCAGTGGCACTTCCGAGAGTGCTCTAAAAGCCAGTCAAAAATCTCAAAAAGAGGTGCTGTCGGCAATAGCAAATTCAACGGTCGAAAGTAATAATCGAAAGTCCATACCTGAGGAAAAAGAATTAGCGCCATCCGACCCAAGTTCTGACGTCAATTTACTTCGAACTCAAATGAGGCAAACGGCAGCTCCGGCAGCGGCCAATACCCCTGAAAGCATGTTGGAAAAAGCCTGGGAGTCCCGATTGACTGCCTTGGGGAATATGTCATACACCGAAGATTACACACCCGTTCAAACGGCGGCTTTCTTGACGCTGGAGGAGCGCCAACGCGAAGTCCTCGATCAATACGATATTTGCGATGTGCTATTCTCCTCCATCGAAGACTGTCCCAAATTTGGGGATCGTCGCCGCAGGTATCAGATCGATGCTTATGCGCAAACCGGCATGTTATTTTCGCATTTGACCAATAACAATCTGGACGTAGAGGTCAACTCTTATTTGAATAAACGCAGATCTACAGAGACCCCCATGTGGCATCTCGGATTTGGTGTGCGCCTTTCCACACAGTGGACCAGCGGTGTATCCCTGCGCGGAGGCCTTCAGATATCTCAAAGCCAAATCCGGGTAGATTACCGCGACGAAACTCAGCGACAGACCACGGTCAATGTTTCCATAGACACCATAGTGGATGGGGATGGAAACACCACCGTCGTTTGGGATACGATTTCCGTAATCGAAACGGGCATAGAGGATCGTAGACTCCACAATACCTTCACTCAGATCGACATCCCCTTGACCGTGGGCTACACCTTTTTTGGTCCGCGATACGATGTAGAGGTGAATGCCGGGGTCATGTTTAACGTATTATTTCAGCGCTCGGGCCGCGTACTTGGACCTGAGGACAATCAGTTTTATGAATTGGGACGCACCGGAGCCCCCGCAGGAACGCAACCCTATAATTCTGATCTCGGGCTGTCCGCGATTACCTCTGTGGCACTAAATTATCGGCTGAGCCACCAGTTCTCCGTTTTTGTCGAACCTCAATTACGCTATTTCCTCAAACCCGTTTCGCCGGGAGGGTATGCCCTACAGGAAAATTGGTTCATGGGAAGTGTCATGCTGGGAGGCCGATATGCATTCTAAAAGATTTTCATAAAAAATGGCGCTGATGTAAACCCTTTTCCAATCACTTCGTTAAATTTGTACAAAAAAGTATAAATAATGAGCACTCCAACTACAGGTACGAAAAGAGTCATGCTATATACCGAGCAAACCCCAAATCCCGAAGCATTAAAATTTGTGTTGAATCGCATGTTATATAAGGGATCTGCTGATTTTAGTGACGTGGATTTGGCGCAAGATTGGTCACCGCTGGCCGCTGCTTTGCACGAATTTCCATACGTTCAGGGCGTATTTATATCCAATAATTTTGTGTCCGTCACCAAGGAAATGAATTACGGCTGGTCAGACATCATGCTGAAGCTCAAGGAATTCATCAAGAATTACGTAGAAGAAGATAAAGTAATAATCAAAGAAGGCTTTGAAGAAGTCCGTGAGCAGATCGAAGAAGAGCGTGGTTTGGGTGTCGAATACGCCGAAGAAGATGCGGAGATCGCCAAAAAGATCATCGAATTGCTCGATCAATACGTCAAGCCCGCCGTGGAGATGGATGGAGGCAATATCGAGTTCAAGAAATTCAAAGACGGCAAAGTCACCTTAGAGTTGCAAGGTGCATGTAGCGGCTGTCCATCATCTACTGTGACCCTCAAGTCAGGTATTGAAGGGATGTTGAAGCGCATGGTTCCCCAAGTGAAGGAAGTCGTCGCTCTCATGGAATAATACTTATTTGGGGGTGCCCCCAGCAAGATTTTATATAAGGGAAGGATCGTTTGTGGTTCTT
>CAZVFU010000154.1:0-4051 GCA_964626595.1 uncultured Saprospiraceae bacterium | reverse complement strand
TCGGTGCATCGGGCGAACCGTGGAAAATCGTAAAATCCACTCCTGTTGAATCTGCGGCCTGACGAGCAGGTGTTATCACTTCCAGATTGAAGGGATCATCCATATCTCCTACAATTCCATTTGCAATAATTTGGTAGTTTTCTCCTGCTTCCAGAGTAAAGTCAAAATCTACAATGATATCATCAGGCGAGGAACTTCCCGCAAGTGCAATCCCCACATTCAAATTCACACCCGCTGGAACCTCTGTGTAAGCTGTAGCAGTCCTGAAGGCAACATCCGTTACAAACGGAGCATCATTAACCCAAATGTCAACCGTAGGTGAGGGTGAATTATGAACGATTTGTAATTCGGCCGTATTACTTTGAGCCGGTTCTACCGTAATGGTCCCGACCATCCCCAATGCAACATGAGGCGTACATTCATATTCATAAAAACCTTCTTCGGTAAAAACATGAGAAAATGTCCACCCCGTTGATGAAGGTCCAGAATAAAAAGACGCTGGGTTGTCAGGATAGGTAGATTGTCTTCCATCTACATTGTGCGAACCCTGAACATTATTCCATATCACGGTATCTCCCACCGTAATGGTCAAATCTTCAGGTGTATACTGATTACTTGTAACCTCGACGCTGTGAGAAGTCTGCGCCCAAAGGGAACTCGTTAACAATAAAGAGAAAATCAAAAGTAAATAATTGCGAGTCATACAATTTCATTTAGGTTAGATAATGTATTTATAAGACTCTATTCGGAATAAAAAGGTTGGAAAAATGATACCAAAAACTAAAATCAATAAAATGGAAGACAATTCACTGGGTTTGATCACATATTGACCCAACCTATTTGAAATTCATTTCGTTTTAATAGGCTTACTTGACTTCACGGGCTTTCAGGGCCTTCAAAATATCCCGAACTAAGCCCGGTCCTTCATAAATAAGACCGGAATATATTTGCACCAGGTTGGCTCCCGCATCCAACTTCGCTTGAGCGGATCGGGGAGAATTCACCCCTCCAACACCAATTAAAGCCATATCCTTGCCCACAAATTCTCGCATCATACGAAGACATTCGGTTGAAGCATTAAATAAAGGTGCACCGCTCAATCCCCCCCGGCCCAACTTTGAAATCTGTTTCTCCGATGAAGTGAGGAGCGCGCGGGAGGTCGTTGTGTTACTGACAATACAGCCTGACATTTGATTAGAGGTCAGCACCTCGGCGATGTCGGACAGCTGATGACGGTTTACATCCGGGGCTATTTTCAACAATATGGGTTTGGGATGATCTTCAGCCCGATTCAATGAGGACAAATGCTTCAGTAATTCATTGAGTGGACCTTTATCTTGAAGAGCTCGGAGCCCGGGGGTATTCGGAGAACTCACATTCAGAACAAAATAGTCGACATGCGAGAATAGAGCTGAAAAACTCTCTTCGTAATCCCGAAAAGCCTGTTCATTCGGTGTCCATTTGTTTTTCCCAATATTGCCGCCCAGAATAAGGTGCGGCGGCCGTTTTTGCTTTTCCAACCGACGTACACATGCCTCGATTCCGTCATTATTAAACCCCATCCGATTGATCAAAGCTTCATCCTCAGGCAACCGAAATAAACGAGGTTTTGGATTTCCAGACTGCGGCTTCGGTGTTACCGTACCGATCTCAATAAAACCAAATCCCAGTCTCGACATATCCGAATAATACTTTCCATCCTTATCAAAACCGGCGGCCAAACCGATGGGGTTGGGAAAGGTGAGGCCCATGCATTCTACCGGTTGGTGATCTACCTCATGCTTACCCAGTGAGGGAAACCAGGGGCGCGTCACGCCTAGTTGTACTGCCAAATGAAACAAACGCATCGTCATATGATGTGCTCGCTCCGCATCCATTCGAAATACCAGAGGTTTTACTGCCTTCCACATAGCGCAAAAATAGAATTATTCCCACTCTACCGCGATCAGAATCCAACTATTTTATAGGATTCATACAATAAGTGGCAAAAGGCTAACAAAAAAAGCTTCTCACCTATTACCTTTGTACATCGGTAATAAATCATAAAACCATGGAACAGAAACGCGTGCTTTCGGCCATACAGCCCACGGGAGAGATGCATTTAGGCAACTATTTTGGCGCCATCCAGCGGTGGGTCGAGCTTCAAGAAGAGCATGAGTGCTTTTATGGCATTGTAAACTACCACGCAATGACCATGCCCTACAAACCCAAAAAACTACAGGAAAACACCTGGAACATGGTCTTAGATCTACTGGCGGCAGGTATCGAAGCCAATAATGTTTTTATCCAGTCCTTAGTGCCAGAGCACACGGAACTCAACTGGATATTGCACTGCTTTTGTTCGTACGGAGAACTCGGGCGAATGACTCAGTTTAAAGATAAAAGTCAACAAGCCAATACGAAAGATACGTACGTCTCTGCCGGACTTTTCTCGTATCCAGTTCTTCAGGCTGCAGATATTTTGATGTACAAAGCAGATTTTGTTCCTGTAGGCCGAGATCAGGATCAGCATCTCGAGCTGACGCGAAATATTGCCCAGCGATTCAATCATCAAGTGGGCAAAGAATACTTTCAGCTCCCCGAAGTAATGTACAGTCAGACGCCCAAGCTACTCTCTACAGCTGATCCCAGTCGAAAAATGAGTAAAAGCGCAGGGCCCAAGCATTTTATTCCATTATTTTCCAGCAAAGAACAAATCCAAAGACAAATCCGCTCTGCCGTTACAGACACTGGAAATACCCCTGCTGGTGAAATGAGTGAGGGTGTGAAAAATTTATTTCAGCTGCTCAAGGCCTGTGGAGCTCACGAGGCCTCCGATAGTTTAATGGCAGATTACGACTCTCAGTCGCTAAAATATGTCGATCTCAAATCAGAAGTGACCGATGCTCTGATTACATTTAATCAGCCCATGGTGGAGCGCCGTCAGGAACTTCAGGCCCGCCGCAAAGAAGTCAAAGACCAGATCAAAGCAAGTTCAGCAGAAATACGAAAAGTGGCGCAAACGACGCTGAAGGAAGTCAAGCAACTCACAGGTCTGATAAATCCCCGATAATTTTTTACTTTTTGGGAGTGACCCCGAGGTTCCGCGGAACCTCGGGGTCGGGCTATGCGGGGCTATCGGTCTCGCCCAGAGAGCGAGACGGCTTCGCCCCCCTCCTATCCCTCACTCGCTCTTTTTTAAGTGGTAGCCATTGATATCATATTATGCCGTCTTCAAAAATGAGCAAAATACAATTCAATCGGCGTGGGACTTTCTTTTGAGGAATTCGAGAATATCTATTATCTTAACGTACTATTTAACATTAATTACTTTTTATTATTTGTAAATTAATTATTCATGAAAAGATCAAGAACCTATGTCAGCTTTGATTGGGCGATGAAAAAGCTACTCCGCCAAAAAGTGAATTTCGATGTACTCGAAGGCTTTTTATCCACCCTACTGCGATTTGAAGTCAATATTCAATCCATTTTAGAATCAGAGAGTAATCCAGAGACAAAATTTGATAAGAATAACAAACTAGACATTCTCTGCGTAGACGAGAAAAAGCGACTCATCTTTATTGAAGTACAGTATCATCATCAAATAGATTTTTTTCAGCGCATCCTTTTCGGCGCTTCTAAATTGCTCACAAACTATATGGAAAAAGGGCAAGCTTATAAAACCCTCAGAAAGGTTTACTCCATAAATATTCTCTATTTCGATCTAGGCCAGGGAATGGACTATGCCTACCATGGAAAGACTATTTTTGAGGGGTTACACCGGAAGGATATCCTATCCCTTAGTCGAGCACAAAGGAACTATTTTGAGTACGATAACGTTTTCAAAATATACCCTGAATACTATATATTGAGGATAAATAGCTTTAACAACATCGCTAAAAGTAGTCTCGATGAATGGATATATTTTTTGAAGAATAGTGAACTCCCAACGAATTATTCTGCAGCTGGACTAAAAGAGGCCGGTGAAAAACTAAAATACCAAATGATGAGTAAAGGAGAACAAGCCAAATACGATAAATATCTCGAAACCTTTGCCGTTTCAGAAAGTGAA
>CAZVFU010000153.1:0-4058 GCA_964626595.1 uncultured Saprospiraceae bacterium | reverse complement strand
CTAGACGGACGAATTATTACTCTTCGGACCAGATGGAGTGGTTGATTTCCAAAGGCCATGAAGTCCTATTTCAGCTTTATGCGACTGAGTTTCATAAACTTATCATGGATCGACCCCATCTATTTTCGCTCGGCGAACTAAAAGCAGTTAAAAAGCTCTACCTTACCACAGTAAGTGCAACTATGAAACTTTAAAAATGACAGATTTAAAATACATAGAATCACTTAGAATCCCGACAAAAAATGACCCCTTAAGAGTTTTAGTTAGCTCTTGTTTAATCGGAACTCTGTGCGGGGCTGACGGAAGCAGTTATGGCGACTATCCTCACATCATAGAAATATCCAAATCCTCAAAGGTTCGAATGGTCTCTTTCTGTCCGGAAAACTTTTCTTTCGGAACCCCCAGAGAAATCCCAGATATTGAAGGAGGAAATGGTGCTGATGTTCTCGATGGCCAAGCCATTGTTATCACCGAAACAGGCAAGGATATTACGAGTGGCATGATCAAAGCCGCAAAAAAAATGCTTAAAATAGCGCAGGAAAACGACATAGAGTTAGCTATCATGATGGATGTAAGTGCCGCTTGCGGAAGTCAAGTCATTTACAAGGGGCACAGACTTTCTCAAAATCCGAAATACCAGATGGGAATGGGAGTTTGCTCTGAAATGCTAAAAAGAAATGGATTTAAAATCATTAGTCAGAGAGACTATAAATCATTGGAAATCTTGTTTTCTAAAATAAACTCTAATCATATACAGGACATTACTGCCAGAGATCATCACGAAACAGAATGGTATAAGCAGTATTTTAAACCATGATACCGACGAAATGCTACGACTCATTGCCAAACACTTACCGACGATTTGAACCATGAACAGAGTACACAAAATATTAATTTTCGTCTTTCTTGTCTCACTGCAGAGCTGCGCACAACAGCAAGTAAGGGAGTCACAAGTTTCAAAAACAACCTTATCTGACTATACGAAAAGCTTTGTTTCCATCGACACTCCAAGGATAGCGCTGGTAAATGCAAAGGTGATTGACGGCACAGGCCATGCAGCCCAGACAGCTCAAACCATCCTCGTACGAAATGGAATTATTGAGGACGTTCAAAACACCAACTCGCTTCAAATTGCTGCTGATTTTTATCAAATAGACCTTAAGGGCAAGACCGTAATTCCCGGAATTATTGGAATGCACAATCATATGAGAATTCCCAGGTCTGCCCTGCTTTCAACCTCCCCGAAATTGTATTTGGCGTCTGGCGTAACCACTATCCAGACATGCGGAACAGGAAATCCTTATGAAGAGATAGCTATTGCGAAGTCCATTAATAAGGGAGAGCAAGCCGGACCAGAAATAATTAATTCGGCGCCTTACTTTACCGGACCTGAAGGGAAATCCCATTTTATCCGATTTACAAACGAAACCATGATCAGAGATACCATTCGGTATTGGGCAAGAAAGGGCGTAAAATGGTTGAAAGTTTATCGGAATACCAGGCCTTCAGACCTACAAGTCATTGTCGACGAGGCGCACAAAAACAATCTCAAAGTTACGGGCCACCTGTGTGCTACAAGCTATACGGAAGCAGCCAACATCGGTATTGATGCCATCGAGCACGGTTTTATACACAACTACGGCCACGCCACCGACAGAGAAGTGGGGGTTTGCTCTGGCAATACCGATTTCAGGACGAATCTCGCAATTGATAGTGAAGCGATCAAAAAGGTACAACAAAGGCTGATCAAAAATGGGGTGGCTCTTGGCTCAACATTGGCTATTTTTGAAGCTCAGGCAAATATGCAGGCTGATGTGCGAGACCTCGAAGTCATGGCACCCTTTCACCAAGAAGCATATCGTCAGGGCAACATTCGATATCGTGAGAAAGGGGAAGACTGGTATTTCAAAAAGGAGTGGCTTACAAAAGCAATGGCTTACGAGCTACAATTTTTTCGGCAAGGCGGATTGCTGGTAGCCGGTCCAGACCCCGGCCTTCACAATATGCCTGGCTTTGGTGACCAAAAAAATTACGAGTTATTCATTGAAGCTGGATTTAAGCCAGAAGAAGCCATTCAGGTAATGACGTCCAATGGAGCTAGACTATTGGAAAGGTCGGACATCGGAACTATAGAGAAGGGGAAAGTAGCTAATTTGGTTATTCTGGATGGAGATTTAGAGCGTCACCCAGGAGTTATTCGCAAAGTAGAAACCGTATTCAAAAACGGGGTGGGCTTCAAGTCGGATAAACTCATTCATTCTGTGAAGGGTAATGTAGGCTCTGAAACAGACAATTCCATGTTCTATTTTGGGCAAAAAGAACCTAAAAACCATCCAGAGCTGTTCGCGCCAAATCTGGTTTCAAAACCAAATAGGCATGAGTTTGGGTGTACACTTTCTAAAGATGGAAGTGAATTCTATTTTGGTGTAGATAACAACGGAGTGATGGAAATTCATTACTCGATCTTAGATGAGGGGGTTTGGTCACCACAAAAAAAGCTATTTGAATCTGATTCTATCAGTTTCAACGACCCTATGTTATCCCCTGACCAGAAAAGACTCTACTTTATATCCAACCAGGCACATGGCGAAATAAGAATAAAAGACGATACGGATATTTGGTATGTAGAGAGAGAAAACAAAGGATCAGAATGGTCAAAACCCCTGCCTTTAGGGCCAGCTGTCAATAGTGATTTGAACGAGTACTATGCTTCGTTTACCAACGACGGAACGCTTTACTTTGCTTCGAAGGACAGGTCAGAAGATGCACCACAGTATGCTTACGATATTTTTCGGTCTAAATATAAAAATGGGGCGTTCCAAAAAGCTAAAAAGCTACCCGAAACTATAAATACGAATAGGTATGAAGCGGATGTTTTTATAGCACCTGATGAGAGCTATATGATATTCTGCTCGATTCGTAAAAATGGACTTGGGCAGGGCGATTTATACATTAGCTTTAGGGACGAAACGGGAAATTGGTCAGAGTCCGTAAATATGGGAGATTCCATAAATACTGAGAAACACGAGCTATGCCCTTTCGTTTCACCCGATGGCAAGTACCTTTTCTACACTCGAAATCAGGACATCTATTGGGTAAGTACGAACATTTTAGGGAAGTATAAACGATAAAATAGAGGCTAAGGGGCTGTATGAATAATAGTCGGCCTTGTAATATTAAAAACTCAAAATAATTAACCCGGAGAATGCATGCATTTTTCATGTAGCTGGTTTTGGAAATCGCAATATCCAAATTGGGTTCCTTACATTTGAATGAATTCTGAGGGCTAACCCTATGATAAATACCTGAATTTAAGTATATTATGACTTTAAATTCAAGCTCTCATTTAGAGTATATGAATAATGCGGGTTAAGGTTTAAATTAAATGAAAAATGAAATGGAAAAGCAACTTCTTTTCCTCGAATTATCGAATCTTTGAAGATGAGGAGAAAATCGGGTATTTAAAGGAAAAAGCGTTTCGAAACACTGCTAAAGCCAAACTCAAAGAGGCAGGCCTAAAATTTCAAAAAAAAGGTTTTTTCAAAGATGAAACAGAAATTCGCGATTTGGAAACTGGAGACAAACGGGGTCAAATTCTTTATAACGGCTGGGGTTCAAAAGCCCAATTTATGCTCAATGGACAAAATTACGAATTAAAGTACACCAACATTTGGAATACAAAGTGGACGGTATATGATGAAAGTGGTGAGGCCATCATCAATTACAAGAGCAGCACCTTTAGTGGAAATATAGAGACGGATAAAACCGATGAGGCCCTTATCCTTGCCGGCTTATATATTCATAATTATTACGTCCAAATCTCCCTCTTCATGATGGTCATTATTGTGGTTGTCATTTCCGGAAATGGGTGATTGGGCTGAAATCAAGGTTTCTGATTCACAACTCCTCTAAGCCGGGAAATGCATGCATTTTCCGCTCTTTGGGCCGAAGCTTTCTTCTGTTTTGTTTGACTACAATTACACTCAAAAGTGAGAATCAGAGCTTATCATCCCCCTTGCGTTATTTTGAATAATCGCTCAAGTTCGAAGGCAAGCCCT
>CAZVFU010000152.1:0-4088 GCA_964626595.1 uncultured Saprospiraceae bacterium | reverse complement strand
AGAGGATGAGTTCAACCCCTTCAGGGTTGGAATTCTCTTTAGATCATAACCCCGAGCTTGCGCTCGGGGCTAATCATATTCAAGCCCTGCGGGCTTGTGTGGATCAAGTGTTTCTATTGGATGGAGATTCCTGGTCATGAATACCTTTCAGAAAAGAGGCTAAAATAAGCAAGTAAAAATATTGATTCCACCTTAAGTTGACGCGTATGCGCGCAGGGGTCCTGTTCCAGCACCCTTGCAGACCCAAAGGTTGGTAAGTAACACTCCTAAAAAAACAAGTTTTTTAAGTCTCAAATATAGGGATATAATAAAATTATCAGACCCATCTAAATCTTTCGGTCAACCTTCTTCTGCTCAAACTTCCAGGCAGTCGCCATAATATCGAGAAGATCATATTGGGGGGTCCACTCTAATACAGATTTAGCCAGTGAAGTATCGGCATAAATAGCAGGGAGATCGCCCGGTCTGCGATCAGCGATCTTCGAAGGTACGGTCTTTCCCGTAGCTTGTTCAAAAGCATGAATAGCTTCCTTGACGCTTACCCCTTTCCCCGATCCTAAATTGAAGGCTTTACAACCCTTTTCCATGGAATCCATCGAATATTCCAATGCCTGAACATGTGCCCGGGCTAAATCACAAACATGGATATAATCGCGTATGCAACTCCCGTCTCTGGTGGGATAATCATCTCCATAAATAGCCACAAAGGGTCGTTCCCCTGAAGCGACTTCCGTGATGACCGGAACTAAATGCGTCACCGGATGTTTCGGACATTCTCCAATCAATGCCGAAGGATGAGCACCCGCCGGATTGAAATAGCGCAAGATGACAGCATGGTCCAGAGCGCCTGACCTAAGACTATCAGAAATGATCTGCTCCCCCATCTGTTTGGTAGCCCCATAAGGAGAGGCGGGATTGCCAATCGGTGTATTTTCTGTGACGGGCATGGTAGCCCCATCTCCATACACGGTGCAGCTCGATGAAAATATGAAATGTGATATACCGTGATCTCTTACGCCCTGCAAGACGTGCAGTAAACTCAGTAGATTGTTGTGGTAGTATGCAAGAGGAGATTTCACGGATTCTTCCACTTCAATACTAGCAGCAAAATGAATAACTCCTGTAATATCCTCATGTTGCCGGAGCAAGGAATCAAGACCTTCCATATCCAATAAATCTAAAGAATAGTGATGGAATTGTTTCCCTGAAATTTTCTTTATATTGTCGATGGAAGCCGGATAACTATTGGAGTAATTGTCAATACTGACAATCTCGTAATTCAATCGAAGCAACTCAACAATGGTATGCGAACCGATGTAGCCGGCACCGCCGGTAACTAAAATTTTAGCCATAGATAAAACTCATATATGAACCTAAACAAAGATAATAGGATTCCCGAACTTGAAGCCCTTATCAAAAAAGCAGGCGCTGCCATTATGGAGATTTATAATCAGGACGATCGAGGAATATCCTATAAAGATGACGAAAGTCCACTTACGCAGGCCGACCAGGCAGCTCATGAAATCATACTGAATGGTATTTCAGAAATGGATCCCAGGTTTGGTTTTATAGGTGAGGAAAATAAAAATGCCTCTTTTGACGAACGCACCCAAAAAGAGTATAATTGGATGGTTGATCCCCTTGATGGAACGAAGGAGTTTATTTCAAAAAATGGAGAATTTACCGTCAACATCGCTCTACTCCATCATCAAAGGCCGGTTTTAGGCTTTGTGTATATTCCAGCCACCCAAGAATTGTATTGGGCTGCTCACGAACAAGGCGCATGGTGCATGGGTCCCACGGATGAAAAACCCACGCGCTTGCAAGCTCCATCCTTTTCATGGGGAAATGAGGGACTACGAGTATTGTGCTCTCGATCGCACTTGAATGAAAAAACGGAGCTATTTCTCACACATCTACAACAACCTCAAAAGATTGCAGCTGGAAGCGCCCTAAAGTTCCTGCGCATCGCAGAAGGTAAGGCTGAAATCTATCCCCGCTTAGCCCCAACAATGGAATGGGATACAGCTGCTGCGGAAATCGTATTAATTGAATCTGGGGGGCAAATGTTGCAGTGGCCTGGTCTGAAACCGATGAAATATAATAAAGAGGATCTTCTCAACCCCAGTTTCATAGCCTTCGGTGCAAATAAAAATACACCATCACTGAATAGCATAAGGGATGAGATAGAGGGCTAAGCCTTGGCTAAGGTAAATCCAAAAGTGGACCCCTGCCCCAGTGTACTTCTGACATTGATGGTTTGGTTGTGGGCTTCCAGGATATGCTTTACAATTGCTAATCCCAGGCCGCTCCCGCCCATTGTTCGGGATCGGGATTTATCCACTCTGTAAAAGCGATCGAAAAGGTGCTTTAAATGCTTTTCTTCTATTCCAATACCGTTATCGCTAACCTCAATTAAAACAAACTTATCCATGTCATAAAAACCAATTTTCGTCCTCCCATCAGACCTTCCGTACTTTATGGAATTGATGACTAAGTTGTTTAATACCTGAGTGATATTATCCCGGTCTGCGCGAACATTAAAGGCCTTATCAGCTCCATCTTTTAGCTCCACGGTAATATTCTTGGCAGCAGCCTGAAACTGAACGTCAGAAATAACATCTTTGGCTAGGTCACGAATATCGAATTCGGTAATATCAAGTGCAATAGATCCGGTTTCCAGATGTGAAATCACCTCTAGATCATCTACGATGCTTTGAAGCCGTTCTGCATTTGAAGCCGCCTTTTGAAGATATTTCATATTGATTTCTTCATCCTGCAATCCCCCATCAATCAATGTGTGAATGTAACCCTGAATAGTGAAAATCGGGGTTTTCAACTCATGACTCACATTTCCGAGAAACCCCCTTCTATACTTTTCGAGCTTTTTCAATGATTCAATCTCTTTTTCCTGAGATTCAGCCCAAAGTTTCACTTCATCGCTTACGCGTTGTAGAATATGTTCATCCTTAGTAATGTCTTCCTTATTCTGTACCGACGTTTTGGATTTATGAATAATCTTATAAATCAACTTTACCTTTCTATAAATATATCGCTCCAGCATAAAGCTGATCAGAATATATGAAAGGATAAAAATACAAATGATGGCCAGAATAATGACAAAGAAATCAGGAATGCTGGCACCAAACAGGAAATATAGGGATCCAAGGATTGACAGAAGAATAGTCAGCGCAATCGAGGTAATTAGAGATATTTGCCTGGGCGTAAGATTTTTTACCATGTCAATTAAAAATCGAATTTATAACCGACTCCTTTGACGGTCTTGATATATTCGCTGCCAATTTTTTCTCGCAATTTACGAATATGAACATCTATTGTCCGATTGCCAACAATAACATCACTACCCCATACCTGACTCAATATTTCGTGACGTTGAAACACCTTGCCGGGTTTTGAGGCTAAAAGCGCTAACAAATCAAATTCCTTCTTTGCAAGTTCAAAAATGTCATCTCCACGCTCCACAAGCATCCGATCCCGATCGATGACCAGGTTTCCGGCAAATATTCTTGTCCCCTCATGTGTGCCGTCACGGTTTGACCGGCGAAACAATGCTTTTATTCGACTGATCAAAACACCTGGCTTGATCGGTTTCGTGATGTAGTCATCACCTCCATTCTCCAAAGCAGAAATCTGAGTATAGTCTTCATTCCTTGCTGTCAAAAAAGCAATTAAGGTGTTTTGAAACAAGGGCTGCTTTCTCAATCGCTTACAAACTTCAACCCCATCCATTTCCGGCATCATAATATCCAGAATGATTAGGTCAGGCCTGAATTCAGGGGCAATTTCCAAAGCGGACTTCCCATTCAGGGCCGTTTCAATTTCAAAACCTTCTTTCCGTAGATTATAGCCGATGAATTCAAGTATATCCTGTTCATCGTCAACAATTAAAATCTTTTCTTTTGCACTCATAAGATTGATGTCATGTTACAAAAGTACTAAATAATATGGCCTACAGGCCTTCTGGTAATTAAATGAATGTAAAGTAATTATTATGTTAACATAAACTTTAGAAAGGTAGCATGGCAAAAATGAGGCCCCTTCACAACTCAGCTTCCAATTTTTTTATT
>CAZVFU010000151.1:0-4100 GCA_964626595.1 uncultured Saprospiraceae bacterium | reverse complement strand
TTCGCTAAACCGCGGTCGCTCCTACCGCTGCATGCTTTTATCGCGGGTCTGACAATTTCTACCTATCTATTCCTTCTCTGCATAGTTGAACTCTCCACCCTCTTTATTTCATGCCCGATACCCACGATCGCAATTCCGCTCGCTGAAAGTCCTGAGCCCGCTGAGGGGTCGCGCCGCATATCACTGGTGATGGGTTCGATTTCCTATCTTGAACTATACGTTTTAGGTGACACTGCAAATTCACACTTGAGGCATCGTTCGTACATTCAGTGACCATATATTATTTTGCACACGAGTCCGGCATACCTTTTGCAATCCGGCTTTATTCAAACAAATACATCGTCGTGATGGGTTTAATCCAGCAGCCCCCCAAGATATCATATCCACAGCATTGTTAATCCCTGCGAAATCACGAGAAATCCGCGTTCAATACAGCAATTGTTCTGTCGCTAAAATGTCAATACAGTACATAACGAGGCCCCTGCAAAGGCGCCGATAGAAAACACGAGTGTTTTTGAGGTTCTTGAGTAAGTACAGATTTCTTTAATGCCTGTATGCAGGTCAATCATAGAGTAAATACTGGGCTCTTACTGACCCGAATGCAGATAACTCCTTTTGGTAGCTTTGCTTCCACTTCTCCATTCCATTGGGCTCAAACATCATTTTCCATTGGTCCGTACCCAGTAATAAGTTCAGAAATTCGGGTCTGTCGATCCAGTCTTGCCAGCGATCAAATTCTCTTCCGGCAGACAGCCACCAACTCCAATCGATTTCGGATCGGCTTGTAAGGCTGTCCAAAGAAATTGAATTTAAATTCCAGCCATAACACACTGTATTTTGATGCTTTGGTGCAGTCGCACCCGGACCGGATACGGGCGTAATAGCATACTCATAGGAAGTCCAGTTCGGGTGGGCAACTAACTCAAAAGGTTGTTCTGTACCTCGCCCTACTGAACAGCTGGTAGCTTCAAAATAACATATATGAGGATAAAGCAGAATGGACCGAATGTTGGGTAAATTTGGCGAGGGTGGAACAGGTGGAAAGTATGTTTTGTCGCGATCGTACCCCTCACAAGGGATGATCGTCAAATCTAAATTATCGGCCTGCCCTATCCACTGTTCCCCCGCAATCAGAAGAGCCATTTCCCCTAAAGTCATTCCATGCACGATAGGAACAGGAATAATCCCAACAAAAGATCGAAATGCTGTATCTAATACGGGCCCATCTACATAAAAGCCATTGGGGTTGGGTCGATCCAATATATAGACCGGTACTCCCTGCATGGACGCTGCATCGAGTACGTACTTCAGGGTGGATAAATAAGTATAAAACCGAACGCCAACATCCTGAAGATCAAAGACTATTGCGTCAAGAGACTTAATATCATTAGGGTCAGGTCGACGATTATCTCCATACAGAGATTTTACCAGGAGGCCCGACTTATGATCTCGACCGTCAGAGATATGAGCGCCCGCATCGGCATCAGACCGAAACCCATGTTCAGGAGCATAGACAAATTTTATGGGCCAATTCCTCGCCACCATTTCATCTACGAGGTGTCCTCCTCCCTGCAAAGTGGATCCGGCATGAGCCACCACAGCAATAGATGAGAAGTCCTCCGGACGATAGTTTTTCAAGAAAATATCAGCACCGGGTTTTACATCCTGTATAGTCATAACCTGAGCCACTTCCGATTGACCCCAACTTGCCAGGGGAAGCAAATACTGAAATCCGAAAAACAGAGTTAGAATGGCTATATGTATTTGGCCAGATCGTTTCATATTGATTTGTTATCTTGAGGTCAAAATACAAACGTTTTAATTATGCGCATAATATATGTAATCCTGCTTCCTTTAATATTACTCTATTCTTGTGGTCAAAACGAGCAAGCTAAAACAAAAAATCCCGTTATTCCCGTGGACTATCCTGAGACGAAAAAAGTAAATGTAACCGACGATTATCACGGCACCTCAGTACCTGATCCTTATCGCTGGTTGGAAGTGGACACAGCGGCTGAAGTTGAGGATTGGGTTAAAAGACAAAATAAAGTCACCTATGGTTATTTAGATCAGATTCCATTTACAGAAGATATTGCAAATCGTTTTGAGGAGCTGTATAACTACCCCAAATTGAGCAGTCCGTACAAAGCGGGTGAATACTACTTTTTCTATAAAAATGATGGTCTGCAAAATCAATCCGTTATCTATCGGCAAAAAGGACTCGATGGAGAGGCAGAAGTATTTATCGACCCGAATGAAATCAATCCAGAAGGTACGACTGCGATTTCAGTAGTGGGTTTTTCCAAGGATTATAAATACGTCACCTACTCAGTTCAAGAAGCTGGCTCAGACTGGCAAACCTTTTACGTTAAAGAAGTTGCTACGGGAAAAACATTGCCTGACGAGTTAAGTTGGGTTAAGTTTTCCGGAGCAAGCTGGGTGGGCGATGGTTTCTATTACAGCCGATATCCTGCGCCCGAATCCGGTCTGGAGTATTCCGCTGAAAATGAAGGTCATTCCGTTTATTACCACAAACTAGGAGAGAATCAAGAGGATGACAAGCTCATATACAGTGATCCCGAAAATCCCAAACGTTATCATTATGTAAGCGTAACGGAAGACCGAAAGATTTTAACTCTCTATGCATCTACAGGAACAGATGGCTTCGAAACCTATATCCAGCATCTGGATCAGGACGAAAGCACCTTTAATGCGCTACAAGAAGGGTTTGATTTTAAAAATTCAGTAATTCATCACGCTGATGGATATGTTTGGGTTCGAACTAACCGGGGAGCTGACAACTACCGCCTGATGAAAATAAATACCGAAACTCTGGATTGGGAAGCGGCCGAAGAAATCATTCCTGAAACAGAACACTTACTGAATTCCGTGTCTACAGGAGGTGGCAAACTATTTGCCAACTATCTGGAAAAAGCTTCCAACCACGTTTATGTGATGGACTACGATGGCTCCAACCGCATGGAAATCGAATTACCCGGTGTGGGATCTGCCGGTGGTTTCTCCGGGAGAGAAAGCTCTGATACTTTATTTTATACTTTCACATCATTTACCCGACCGCCCAGTATTTTTAGCTATGATGTTACTTCAGGAAAGAGTGAGCTGTTCTTTAAAACTGAGTTGAAGTTTGATCCTGAGGATTATGTCGAAAAGCAGGTCACTTACAAAAGTAAAGATGGTACCCCTGTTAGCATGTTTCTGGTCCACAAAAAAGGACTAGAATTGAATGGCAACAACCCCACCTATTTATATGGATATGGCGGATTCAATATATCTCTTACGCCTTCCTTCAGCTCTTCACGACTTATCTTACTGGAAAACGGAGGTGTATTTGCTATGCCAAATTTACGCGGAGGCGGTGAGTATGGAGAAGAATGGCATAAAGCCGGAATGTTGCTTAATAAGCAAAATGTGTTTGATGACTTTATGGCCGCCGCAGATTACCTAATCGATGAGCAGTATACCAAATCAGAAAAACTAGCTATTGCCGGAGGCTCCAATGGTGGGTTACTCGTCGGTGCTTGTATGACACAGCGTCCGGACTTATTTGCCGTGGCCTTTCCCGCTGTCGGCGTTTTAGATATGCTGCGCTATCATAAGTTTACCGTTGGCTGGGGATGGATTCCCGAGTATGGAAGCAGTGATGATTCTGTACATTTTGAGAATCTGTATTCGTATTCGCCTCTTCATCAATTAAAAGATAGTGTTGCCTACCCGGCGACAATGATAACCACTGCTGATCATGATGACCGAGTAGTGCCCGCCCACTCCTTCAAATTTGCTGCCCGATTACAGGAGGCTCATGTGGGAGATGAACCGGTATTAATTCGCATTGAAGTTGATGCAGGTCATGGAGCTGGAAAACCGACCTCTAAAATCATAGAGGAACAAGCCGAAAAATGGGCCTTTTTCTTTTACAACACTGATAGTTCAGTTAAGTACACGAAATAAAAGTATTAAAAAAAGTGGCATCCACTGGATGCCACTTTTTCAAAGCCTTTTCCGGCATCGATTTTCTTTTTTTTATCTCTCGACAATTTGGTTGGGGGCTTTATTGGCTCTTTGGTTAAGCCCTACCTAGT
>CAZVFU010000150.1:0-4128 GCA_964626595.1 uncultured Saprospiraceae bacterium | reverse complement strand
AGATAGGAAATACAAAAGGTCTCCATGAGCAATTGTAAAACGCTTATTCCCTGTTCAAGACCTCTAAGTATCGCTCTATCCAACGGGCCTTATCCTTGCGGCGATACTGCATCACCCAGCGCGGGTGCGGAAGGGCAATGACGCGAGAATCACCATTATACAGCTGGCGAAAATACTTTAGGTTTTTTCCTTTGCCCAGAAGGACAATTTCATCCGGACCGGGGCGCTGCAACAGCTCTTCAATATGCTGCTCCAGACGCGGTTGAAGACCTTTAAATAAGTCCTTTTGATCGTAATAATTGCAGTTTACACCGTCGCGGACATACCCCATTGGTGAGACGGAATCTATAAACACGCGCTGGAAAAAGGACCCCGGACCCCCGGCGGCCTGGATCACTTCAAAAATGAAAGCAGCAGACAACTCTTCGGTTTGGGGACCGGGCGCCTCCAAACCACAGTAACGTTCGAGCTGAACAGCATCACTAAATGGAATGCCCGTCCGTCCCGCCCCAATTCGACCGGGATTGATACCCAACCATAACTGGCGGGGCTCACTATCGTTGTAATAGGTATCGTAAAACTGTTGTCTCAAATGGCGAATGTCGTCCTTCCCGTAGGGATCCAACAGCTCGATATCAGCCGGGACGGGCCAGTCGGCCCGAATCTGCTCATAATACGGCACAATCCATTCGTTCCAGGGGGGAGCCTCACCCGTTCGCATACGATCTGATCTGATTTAGTTTTCTTCTTTTGAATCGGCATCTGCACTCCCAAAGGCAACTCCTGACTCCTGCTCTGCCGCGGTCCACCCGCGAAAAGTTTGGATAAAATCAGGGATGGACATGCTTCCCAAATCGCCCTCGCCGCGCACGCGGACCGACACGGTCTGTTCTTCCACCTCATTTTCACCTATGATCAGCATGACCGGGATTTTTCCGACCTCCGCATCGCGAATTTTTCGACCTACTTTTTCCGCACGGTCGTCCACAAAACCGCGGATGTCCGCCTCTGCCAGTTGTCGTTTCACCTCCCGGGCATAGTCATTGAACCGATCGCTAATAGGCAACAAGCCAAACTGATCGGGCGTCAACCATAAGGGGAATTGGCCTCCGGTATGTTCGATAAAAATGGATAAAAAGCGCTCCATACTTCCAAAGGGCGCCCGGTGAATCATCACGGGCCGGTGCGCTTCATTATCAGCTCCGGTATACTCGAGTTCAAAGCGGTCCGGCAGATTGTAATCGACCTGTATCGTTCCCAACTGCCATTGCCGACCAATCGCATCCCGAATCATAAAGTCTAATTTCGGACCGTAAAAAGCGGCCTCGCCTTTGACGGTGGTGGTCTTCATATTGACCTCCTGCGTCGCTTCGATAATCGCCCGCTCTGCAGCCTCCCAGTTTTCGTCGGACCCAATGTATTTTTCGGGCTGCTCGGGATCGCGCAATGATATCTGAGCGGTAAAATCGGCAAAGCCCATTTTCTTAAGTACCAGGGTGGTCAGATCCAGAACGTCCAGGAATTCCGCTTTGAGCTGAGCTGTGGTGCAAAAAATGTGGGCATCATCCTGGGTGAATCCACGCACGCGGGAGAGTCCATGTAGTTCGCCACTTTGCTCGTAGCGGTAGACCGTACCGAATTCAGCGATTTTGAGCGGCAGTTCTTTATAGGAATGAGGCCGATGACCATAAATTTCGCAGTGATGGGGGCAGTTCATCGGTTTCAGTAAGAAGGCCTCGCCCTCCCGCGGTGTTTGGATGGGTTGAAAAGAGTCTTCCCCGTACTTTTCGTAGTGTCCGGAAGTCTCGTACAAATGTTTGTGTCCGATATGGGGTGTTGTCACCATTTGGTATCCCCGACGCTCTTGCTCTTTGCGTAGAAAGGCCATGAGGCGCTCCCGAATCGCATTTCCTTTGGGGAGCCAAATGGGTAACCCAGCCCCGACCTTTTCGGAAAACATAAACAGGTCCAATTCGGCGCCCAACTTTCGATGATCCCGCTTTTTGGCTTCTTCGAGGCGTTCCAAATACTGCTTGAGCTCCTTTTGTTTGGGAAAGGTAATGCCATAGATGCGCGTGAGCTGTTTGCGCGACTCATCCCCCCGCCAGTAGGCACCGGCCAATTTCATAAGTTTCACGGCTTTGATTTTCCCGGTGTTGGGAATATGAGGTCCCCGACATAAATCGGTAAAATCGCCCTGATTGTAAAAGGTGATCGTCCCATCTTCCAATTCGTCGATCAGCTCCAATTTGTAGGGGTCTCCTTTTTCTTCATAATAACTTCGGGCATCGGCTTTGGAGATTTCTTTGCGCGTGTAGTCATTTTTCTGTCGGGCCAGCTCTTTCATTTTCTCTTCGATACGCGGAAAATCGTGGGCCGATATCTCGTGTTCTCCGAAATCGATATCATAATAAAACCCATTTTCGATGGGCGGGCCGATCCCCAATTGGATTCCAGGATACAGCGCTTCCAGGGCTTCGGCCAGCAGGTGAGCGGAGGAGTGCCAAAAGGTCTCTTTGCCTTCATCCTCATTCCACGTCAGCAATTCCAGTTCCGCATCTTCGGTGATGGGCCTGGACGCATCGCGCACCTCGCCATTGACCTTAGCTGACAGCACATTTCGGGCCAGCCCCGCACTAATCGATTCGGCTATTTCCATGGCGGTGGTGCCCTTTTGGTATTCTTGCTCTCGTCCGTCGGGAAAACGAATTGTTATCATGGTTTTTCGTCGTTTTTTCGTGAAGGGGTAAAGGTATGAAAGATTTTGCGATATGAGGAAGGGGGATTTTTGGGAATTTGGATATGAAAGATGTCGGGCTTACAGCACTCGAAACCGGTTAAAATGCTGTTTTTTACAAAGATAGCGCCGCGATGCGGCTCGTGCAGATGTTAAACGGAAAAGACAAATACCTAAACCGTTCTTCCCGCGTCGGTCAGTATAAAAAGCCAAAAAGCCAGAGAGGAATTCGCTTGGTACTGCCTATTTCTATATCATCAGCTGCAATAAAAGCATGTTCTAATCCTGTGATCTGCGAAGCTCCTTTATTCTTGCCTCCTACCTCCAGGGTATATTTCTGATCAACTATAAAATCACCTCGGGAAGTATATTGAATGATATGGTCTTTTTTCACCTGATTTAGAAAAAAGGTTTCTCTGACATGGCCTAATTGGGTGTTACCCTGAGCCAGTGCATACAGTATATTTGTATTTTCCAGATAAATTTTATCCGGTTTCTGCAGCCGGCTAATACCGCGGGCTTCTTTGTATAAGTTCGTCGTTATATGGGACTCATCTAAGTACTGTAAATAGGTAACCAATGTGTTGCGATTGATCTGAATCTTTCGGCTCAATTTACTCACATTGGGTATAAAAGGAACTGACTCCGCTATGACCTGCAATAATTGCTTGATCTTATGGACGTAAGCGACCTCTACCTGCCGCTGAAGAGGCAATTCTACCTCTATGATAAAATTGATTATTTCTTCCACTTTTGGCAGATACAGATTTTGGCTTTCCATAAAAAACGGATAATAACCACATTGCAAGTAATCCGAAAAAAACTTTATCGGCTTAAGCTGCTGCAATACCTTTCGCGCAATCGATTGCTGATTTTCAATAATTTCTTTCAAAGAGTACACGGGGAAGCAATGGCCATGAACGAGTTGCAGGTATTCTCGGTAAGAAAGACCCTGCAATTCATAATTTACGGATCTTCGGCTGAGATCAGCCCGGGCGTTTAGGATTTCTAATAGGGAAGAACCCGTGAAGACGATTTGAAGTTTCGGATAATCGTCATACAGATTTTTTATCTCACGAGACCAATTTGGATACTTATGCACCTCATCCAAAAACAAATGCCGGCCTCCGCGTTTTACGAAGCTGTCTGCTAAATGGCTTAAGGTGTTTTCGGTAAACCAAAGGGAATCTAGACTAACATACAATCTACGATCGGGCTCAGGAACGTGCTTTTTTAAATATTGTAGTAAGAGGGTCGTTTTGCCTACGCCTCGAGCCCCCCGGATGGCGATCAGACGCTGACCCCAAGATATGTTATCCATCAAGCTTCTTGAAAAATCGGTGGAGACCCAATTGATTTTTTGCTCAGATTTTTCGACCAGGGTATCCATT
>CAZVFU010000149.1:0-4194 GCA_964626595.1 uncultured Saprospiraceae bacterium | reverse complement strand
GATTTCAAAGCCACGAAGAAAATGGTAGTTAGCGGTCGATAACTGATTTTGCTAATAAATTTATAGGGAGAAAGGACTGATGTTCTTTCTCCCTTTTTTAATTTAGGAATATGAAACACCCTGGGTTTATATGTTTTCTTTTTCTTCTACTAAGCCAAATAGGGCTTTCTCAAGAATGGGAGACTATGTATTTGAGCTTCCTTGATCCGGACGCCAAAGAATCTTCAGGACTTATAATTTTAGAGGGGAAAGGTATAACTCATAATGATTCAGGCAATGACCCTACATTATTTGAAATTGATTTAACCTCGGGTAATATACTTCGGTCCGTTTCTATTCGAAATGGAACGAATGTGGACTGGGAAGATATATGCAGAGATGAACATCATTTGTTTATAGCTGATTTTGGAAATAACCAAGGTACTCGAACTGATTTACGGGTTCTGAAGATCGAAATTGATTCCTTTTTACACAAGGATACCGTTCGCGCTGAGTTCATTTATTTTGGTTTCAAAGATCAGGATTCTTTTAGTCCAGCTCCTTTTGAAACAAATTACGATGCAGAGGCATTGGTTAGTTATAGAGACAGCTTATTTATCTTTACAAAGCAATGGGGCAATTTTAAGACTCGAATTTACCCTTTGTCAAAAGAGCCTGGAGAATACTCTATCTCAGCTATTGATAGTTTAGATACGAACTTTATGGTCACTGGAGCTGATGTCAATGAATCCTCAAATTTGTTGGGAATTGTTGGCTATAATTTTTCTCGTGCGTTCTTTTTACCCCTTCCAGCAGATGTACTTCGAGATGGTTTTTCAAGCACATTTGATGTTTTTCCTTTGGAGACTTCGGGTTCTATGCAAGTTGAAGCCCTTGCTTTTGATAAAATGGGAACAGGGTATTTTACTTCTGAGAGTAACGCTATCGGTGATGCGGGTTTGTATTCATTAAAGCGCACAGTTTCTAGGCAGCCAATGACTGATCAAAGGCAATTCATTCGAGTATATCCTAACCCCTCATCAGATAGAATTTATTTTGATAACTTGGTTTTTAATATCGTTACTTTAACTTCTCCACTCGGAAGGGTAGTTGAAAAGTCCAACTATACCTCGTCCCTAAATGTTAGTCATCTTGAACCGGGCTTTTACTTTATTACTTTTTATGATGAAAATTTGAGGGTTATTTTTAAGCAAATTTTGTTGAGACAATGATTATGTCCTGGGAGTGAATCCATCAGCGCGTTGAATGGAATATTTTCCGAACCGGTCCCGTATTTCATCCATGGTTTTCAATAAAGGTATTTCCTGACGATAATTATCGAATAAGCTTACTTGAGGGGCTCCATCAACTAGTTTGCTAAATCGAATCCCTATTAGGCGTATCATTTTACGCTGTTGAAACAATTGGTCAAAAAGTGCTTTAGCCTGATCGATCAAAGGTCGGTCCAGAGAGGTATAAGTAATATGTTTTTGCTTTGTATAGGTATTGAAGTCCGAGTATCTCACTTTCACCGTTATACATCCACAAAGTTTTTTTTCCTTTCTAAGCTTATAAGCCAACTTTTCCGTCATCGATATTAAAGTTGATTCAATAAATCGAATATCCAGCGTATCTTCTTTAAGTGTAGTCTCTTTTGACATGGATTTTTGTTTCCGATACGGTACAATGGGTCGGTGGTCAATGCCTCTTGATTTTTCCCATAAGGACTGACCATGTTTACCAAATGTACCTTCTAAGAGCTCTCTGGGCAGTTCGCTTAATGTTTTGATGGTTTTCACTCCCATCTGTAATAGTTGCATTTGGGTGACCTGTCCCACCCCGGGCAGCTTTTTTACGGGCAGAGGGTGTAAGAAAGCCTTTTCTTTTCCCTTCTCTATTTGAATGATGCCATTAGGTTTGACTTCATCGGTGCTAACCTTCGAAATAAGTTTATTGATGGATACTCCAGAAGAAATGGGTAGGCCGGTTTCGGAGATGATTTTCTTTCTTAATTCTTTTGTCCAGTTGTAGCACCCGAAGTACCGGTCCATCCCGGTTAAGTCTAGATAGAACTCGTCAATGGAGGCTTTTTCGAAGAGCGGAGCCTGCTCGGCGATCACTTCTGTAACGAGGGCTGACTCTTGGGCATAACTTTCCATGTCACCCTTTATAAACTGTGCATCAGGACACAAGCGCTTCGCCATTCGAATGGGCATAGCGGAATGCACTCCGGCTCGACGAGCTTCATAGCTGCAAGAGGCAACGACGCCCCGCTGGCTTTGTCCTCCAATGATTAGGGGTTTTCCTAAAAGAGAACTATTCTTTTTCACCTCAACGGAGACAAAGAATGCATCTAAATCCATATGAGCTATCGTCCGTACCTTTTCTTCTTGTCCCATAATATTCACCCAAAGGTAAGGGGATTCCCCCGCTTTGTTGATTAAATTATAGTCATAATTTCTATTTCTGTAACTTTGTCGTAAATTTAATCAAAATTGTAGTATGGCCTTTTTTGCTCAAAATCTGGCATATTTGAGAAAGCAAAAGCAGCTGTCTCAGCAAGCATTGTCTGATGCCCTTAATATTCCCCGATCCACATTGAGTGGGTATGAGCAGTCTTACGCGGAACCGGATATCGAAACACTCATTCAATTTTCCCATTTCTTCGATGTGGATCTCAATCTGCTTTTAACTAAAGAAATGTCTAGGATTAAGGGGCGTAAGCACCGTGTAGATTCAGATTCAAAACAGGTACCGGTTACTGTAGATATCGAGGGCAAGAAATATATCCAGTTGGTTGACACCAAAGCGGAAGCGGGCTATATGGAAAGTTTTAATGATCCTGAATTTATCAAGGAGTTGCCTACCTTGCATATACCCCAAATACCCAGAGGGGTTTTTCGCGCTTTTGAAATTCATGGTGACTCCATGTTGCCTTTAGAGCCGGGATCGATTGTTATTGCCTCCTTTGTGGAGAGGCTTGAAGACATAAAGGCGGGTTTGACTTACATTGTTGCTTCTAAAGAGGGTTTAGTGTATAAAAGATTATATCCTTCTGGTGGCCAGAATGGTTTGAGGTTGGTTTCTGATAATGGAATTTATAAGCCTTATGAACTGCACTGGGAGCAGGTGCAGGAAGTTTGGAAATTTTATGCCTATCTGAGTTTTTCAGATGGAAAGGCGGCCTTTGACAATATGATAGAGGAGAAGCAGGAGCAACTGTACCAACAAATGAATGACGTGCATCAAAAGGTATGTAGGGAGTAGATTGACACTGTCAAAAGAGTTTGAGTTGGTCTCCTGATCGAGGGCCTGCTTTTACGCGCTCCAATACATCTTTTTGGTTATAAGTTGTTTTATTGACCTCTTTAGATACGGGATAGAAGGTCAGGGCATTCGGAACAGAAGGCTCTGACAATTCATCGATCAATATTTCGGCCTCCATTCCTGGATCTAACCAGGTTTGTTGTTGTTCTCGGGATAAAAATACGGGCATTCGGTCGTGGAGACCGGATATAGGAGGTGCTGCAGCCTGGGTCAATATGGAAAACGAATGAATGATTTGATCATGCCCGGAGTCCCAGCGATCGTGAATACAAGCCAGAGCCATGTTTTCCTCCTCTTCTGAATAAATCCGGTAGGGCTGTTTCTCTCCATGATTTTGCTTCCACTCATAGAAGCCATTTATAAATAAAACCGCTCTTTGATTGGTGACGGGGCGCTTAAATGCACTTTTGGACAATATGGTCTCTATTCGTGCATTAATCATTTTATATCCTATTTGTCGAGACTTAGCCCAAAAGGGAATCAATCCCCAATGAAGTGCGTATAACTCCCGTTCGTCGCCTTGTAGAACTAGTGGTAAATACATACCCGGACTCAAATTATAGTGCGGAAGATCGGGGAGAATTTGACGTTGATCTTCAGTCATGAAAAGGCCTTGCTCTTTACACAATTCATCGATTGTTTTGGTAATGTGAATCCGACCACACATAGGCTGAATCTTCTTTTATTTGGGGAAGATAAAAAAAAGCGACCACTTGTTCAGCATGGAAGCAGGGGGATCTCAAGTGGTCGCTTCGCTTTATGAATAAATAAATAATAAAAAGAAGATGTAATATTATTATTATGATGGTCACAAGATAAGGCGCCGAATAAGCTCTTTTTTCGCCAATATCGCTTCTGACATATTTATTTTTCTCTAATATTAATAAT
>CAZVFU010000148.1:0-4287 GCA_964626595.1 uncultured Saprospiraceae bacterium | reverse complement strand
CAGGAGCAATACCCCCTTATTGAACTTGCTAATATTCAAACTGATATAGGAGACGCTACCTTATTGCAGCGAAAAGGAGCCTTTGATGTTGTTTTGGGAACAGACTACAGCCAAAAATTCTTTTCGGAATCAAACTACTATCGGATATTTAATGGCGGCGCTCAGTGGCAGAGCCCCTATGCATTTAAGCTGCAAGCTGGAGTAGATTTAGCAGATGGCATATATCTCAACCCAGAACGTAACTTCCCCTCTTCAGGTCTAGGCTATATGGGCATTACTATGCCATTAGGTCAAGGTCTACTCATAGATAAAGCACGGGCCGGGCTGCGCGATGGGGAGCTATTTCAAGAACTCCAAATGCAAAAGCGCTTGCAATTCCGAAATGAAATCATGTCACTAGCCCTTATTGCTTATTTTGAATGGATTCAGGCAGACCAATTGTATCGAACATATACTGAAATAACTGAAGCTGCCCAAGATAGATATGAGTTTGTTATCCTGGCCTACGAAGGTGGTGACTTAGCCCCTATTGATACCCTCGAAGCCTCTATGCAATTGAGACAACGCCAGCTTGAACTTCTGGCTGCCCAAAATAAACGCTTAAGTGCACAGGCCAATATCCAAAACTTTATTCCCAGCTTTAATCTCAGTGAGTGGCAATCGCCATCTTTCGATGAAATTTCTGCCCTTTGGCAATCACGCTCATCTGAATTTTGGACAAACAGCTTATTAGAACACCCTAAAATTATAGACCTTCAAATTGAAAGAGAGCGTATCCTAATTGATAGGAGATTAGCAAGAGAAAGCCTAAAGCCAAAGGTGGACCTAAAATACCAATGGTTGAATTCACTGAATCAAATACGCACTGGTGATATAAATACTACTCTATCCCCAAACGATTACAGCTGGGGAATTTCCTTTGCGTATCCGATTCCCTTGCGAGCAGCTCGTGGGAAAATGCAGCTCAATAAAATCAAACAGTTTGAAAACCAATTTAAAAGCAGCCAGTTGAAACAAGAACTTGAGGCACGCATGGAGGCTCTTCTGGAAATTCAAGCCAATTTCCAGGATATTATTCAGGATTATGGGGTCCTCATCGACGACTTTAGACGCCTCCTTCAGGCGGAGCGGTCCATGTTCGAAATTGGGGAGAGCTCTCTTTTCTTAGTGAATACGCGGGAAAACCGACTACTGAAAGCTCAGGTAACATATATAAACCTTCAATATAGCGCTTTTAAAAACCTCTTAAACATCGCTAAAACATCCGGTAATCTGGAAGGGAATTTAAATTTAGTAAATGAGTAAAGTAAGACTCAATGCTCTACATAAACACCTCCTTTTCTAATCGAATTGAGATTTTTATTTTTTTGATTTTAGGATCGGTTACTCTATTTTCTGCCCAAGATAGTTTATCGCCTTCTCACTTGTCTTCTGATTACTGGATCTACAGTGGAAGCAAAGAAGCCCAGCTTCTGCCCTGTGATAAGAAAACAGTAAAGTCCGCGGTGAATACGCCAAATAGCCCCGATAGCAATCCGTTCTGGGAGATGCCCCCCCCCTTTTATCAGTGGCAAAAACTAATGGGAACCCTTAGCAAAAGCTACCCACATCACAGAAATGGCGGGCGAATGGCTCATTTTTTTGGGGGTCTTCACGACGCCCTACAGTTATCTTACTCGCATTTGCCAGATTCCCTCACCCAGCCCATCCGGCATTTACCAAAAAGCCAACACATTCAATATCAATTCGCCTTAATCGTGTCCGCAGAAACAGCCTCTCGAATTCTCAAGTTTTATTTCCCAGATGGACAAAAAGAGATTCAAGAGTTGTATCAGAGTCATCTCACTTACATCCATAAGTTAGCGATCGATAATTGTTTAGTAAGCTTAGGGGAGAAAATCGGTCAGGAAGTCGCTTCAGAAGTCATCCAACGGGCAAAAAGTGACCGAACCCGATCATCAGAACAAGTAAAATTCACAAATAAAGGGGGTGGGAATTGGTATGGCACCCCCTCAACAAAAGATTACGCCAAAAGGCAATGGCGCCCCTTTGTGCTCGATCATCCGTCCCAGTTACGCTGCGGCCCGCCGCCCACCTCATGGGAAAAGGACATGAAAGAGCTTCGGCAATTCAACCTAAACCACACCCACAGTGACATTGCATGGAAATGGAAGTCGATCCCCGTTTGGGACCAATGGCTCGACAAACTCGTCTTTGAATATCAAATCGATTTGGCCCCTTTGAAAGCGGCTTCTATTTATGCCACCTTCCATATTGCCCGCTATGAAGCCACTCTTTCTGCCTGGGAAGCCAAATATCATTATATGGGCATCCGACCCTTTCAGTATGACACGACATTCCAGCCCCTGCTGATCCAAACCCCTAATTTTCCCGGTTACCCGGCAGGACACACCACGGTTGCCGGAGCCCTGGCGGAGGTGATATCTTACTTTTTTCCAGGTAGAAAACAGCAGGCTGTTGAGCTGGCGAAGGAATGCTCAGAATCCAGATTCGAAGGCGGCGTACATTTCAGGACAGATAATGAGGTCGGATTGCAACAGGGGAAACGCGTGGGACAGGCTATCATCAGTCACATTGAGGAATAATCTCTGTCTCGTCATCTACCTCTATTTTATGTATTTGGGCGATCCTGCGCCGCAGCTTGCGGCGCAGGCGTTACGTTCCGGGCTCCTCCGCCAGCTGGCGGATCGGTCCTGCGCTGCGCTGGGACAGGTGCCGCTGGCACCTCCCTACACATCACTATCGCATAGCGCTGGAGCGTAAAAAGTGGCATTCATTCGGAAATTCGGCATGAATACCTACAAACTGCACTACCTATCGCCCAGCCCCGGACTAGCGCTGCGGAATGGGTGACGACTGGAGGGAGGAAGACCGGATCCGCCGGCTGGCGGAGGAGGGCCGAGCGAAGCCGACGATGTACGAAGGACAGAGGCGGAGATCTGAGCGAGCCCTGAAGCATAGCGACCCCAACCAAAGGGCGGGGAAGGCCCCACATAGCTCACAAAGCACATAATAATCAGATCATGATACAGCGTGGAGGGAACATCACCGGCTGGGTCTGAGCTCAATGTATCTGAAGCCCTCGTGAATGATTCAGTGATCCGATAGATTTCTTTTACGGCATTTCCCACCTCCTGAATTATTTGTAATTTGCAGGGAAAAGGGGCCCTTGCTTTTTCCGAAAATAAAATGGTGGCAGAATATTATGCGGTATGATTACACTCAGTTTAGCGTATATCCTGGACTTTATGAGCCAATAGCTATGGTAGAAGTGGGCATAGATACAAGCCTGTTTATTTGGGGAGGCGATGTGCTGCAGGCAAGGAAAACGACTCAGCGATGGGTTCATTCAGTGGTGCGACAACTCTTTGCAGACGCATCGGATCTTTCTTTAATCCCGTTCTCAAAATAAGTATGATCGTCAATGAATATAGATTTATTTTTGGCATCCTTTTCTGCTTTCTCCATGAGTCATCTTAGCCCGACGTTTCAGGTGTTCGTTTATGCACTGCTAACTGCTATTGCTACCGGACTGGGAGCGTTGCCTTTTCTTTTTATAAAAGGTCTTTCAGAGCGTCTGACCCACTATGCCGATTCTATTGCAGCAGGTCTGATGCTCATCGCCAGTTTCCAATTGGTAAATGAAGGCCGTGCTGAAGGACTGTCCCTTACGCTCTTGGGGATTGTTATTGGATTTACCCTTCTCGTTCTCATCAAAAAAAACATCGACTTTGATTTTGCTGATACATGGAAAGATATGGATCGCGGCGATGTGTCAAAAATATTCTTAATTCTCGGCGTCATGACCCTCCATTCCTTTGCCGAAGGCGTGGGTGTGGGCGTATCCTTTGCAAGATCCGACACTTTTGGTATCTATATATCAAGTGCTATTGCGCTCCACAATATACCGGAAGGCATTGCCATATCCATCGTGCTCGTCAGCCGAGGGGTATCTGTTTGGAAAAGTGCCCTATGGGCGATTTTTACCAGTCTACCGCAACCTTTATTAGCTGTACCCAGCTTTCTTCTCGTGGAAGTTTTCGAGCCCTTTTTGCCCATTGGAATGGGTCTTGCTGCCGGCGCCATGATCTGGATCTGCTTTAGCGAACTCCTCCCCGAGCCCTTTCGAAAGCAGAAAACGATTTATGTGATTGCGGCTCTAGTTTTTGGCATGGCTCTTATGTGGGCGTTGCAGCTGATTTTATGAATTAGCTTTTAGCTATTGGCTTTTAGCTATTGGCTTTTAGCTATTGGCTTTTAGCTATT
>CAZVFU010000147.1:0-4319 GCA_964626595.1 uncultured Saprospiraceae bacterium | reverse complement strand
TTTCCCCCGCGATAGCGATGTGGCGGGCCATCCGCCGTTCGGCGGATGGGTCCAATCCCTGTCCCAAGGAATTGGGGCAGGGTGCAGGACCGATAGCCCGAAACGTAGCGACCCGAAGTCCGCCTGAGGGCGGACGAGGGGATCGCCCTAAAAATTAAAAAAGATAAAGTGACAGCTTATCAAGTAGGTTTTCTGAAGTAGGGAAGGAGAAGGAGTAGGGCTATAGCGAGGGAAAGTATGCCTTGCCAAATCCACAGGGCCTTGATGTCGGGGCGCTGAAAGGAGAGGGTGATTTGACTGCGGCCGGCCTCGATCGGCAGGCTGAGTAAGTTGTCGCACCAGGGGATTAGGTTTGCTTCTGAACCATTTAGGGTAGCTGACCAACCGGGGTATAAGCTTTGCTGAATAACGAGGGTGTCGGACTGAAAGGCTTCGACCTCAAGTGCGAGACGCCCCGGGGACCATTGCTGAATTCTATAAGGGAAATCGGAGGCTTGAGTTAAGAAAATGAAGGGCCGGGGAAGTGCTGTTTGGTAACAGGGGCGTTTCTCCATCCTATCCACAGACTTAAGCTTAAAGGGGTTGAGGCCGATGGGGGATACGGTTTTTGTAAAGACGTTATTATTGTACCAGGAGGGAAGAAATCTCGGGTCGGCAGGGCGGTTGTCGTGAAGGGGAGTGAGGTCTGGTATGGGATAGTCTTCGGGCATTTCCTGAAGGGCTGCTTGATATGCTGTAGCGGGTCGGGGATGAGTAATGGTCATGGTGTGAGTGAGTTGGACAGCGCAGAAACCTTCGAGTGCCACGATGCCGAGGAGGGTCCAGGGACGAATGTTGGTCGGGGTAAAAAGAGCGGCTAGATAGAGCACTAATAAACTGAGGAGGAGAGGGAGTCCGGCATAGAATTTTTCGTAGGCTGTTGCATTTTCTATATATGGCCGGAGATCTTCTGAAGCAAAAAAGAGACCTCTCCATGGAAATGAGCCGACATCTGAGGTAGTAGCGGGAAGCCACTGGCTATACAGGAAAAGAACGACTGCCAGGCTGATTAGAGAAAGTCCTATAGCTTGCCAACGCAATTTTTGGGACAGCTGCCGAAGCGCATCGAGTCCCCAGGCTCCCAAAATGAGAATACTGAGAATCCAAAAGGCTCTAAAGATGGAGGGGAAGCGAAAGCGATCGAGCAGGGGAAGATGGCTCAGCCATTCTCGAATAGGGGTGGCTTCTCCAAAGGCTGCGATCAAACAGAAGAGTCCAATAGCGGCAATCGCCATTTTGGCCTTTTGATACTTTCTATGTAAAAAGGCTAAAGGCAGGAGTAAAAAGGGTAATAGCCCAATAAAACCTTGAATCATGGATATGTCGGCTCCCCAGAAACCAGCATTCCCGGTGACGGTCATCGGGAGAATACTCGAAATGATAGCTTTGGGCGGGAAGGGCCCAAAAAGGATATCTTCCATCTCAAGACCTTTGTCGCGCACCATGAGATCCAGGACTTCGAATATAGAGTAAAGGTAGCCTGTGCTCAGTAATAGAAATATAGTGGATGCGATCATTAAATGGACCCAAACCGATTTTATTTTCATCAATTGCCTTTTTCTATAAAGCCGAATCGATTGCACGATCGTTAGCAGGCCGATGAGGTAAATACTGATGAAAAAGAAAGCTGGGTAGCCGCCGGTGAGAAAAAAGTGCAGAATAAGTCCGCCGGCCACGGTCCATTTTAAGCTGGGTTTGAAAAGTATTTGGTGAAAGCTTAAGAACACCCAGGGTAACCAGGCTGTAGATGTGATAAAGGTGAGATGCTGTGCATTTCCGAGAAATACGCCGTTAGATTCATAAAGTAGAGCCATGGTTAGGGCAGAGACCATGGTGACTCCCCATTTTCTCAGCAGAAAATAGAGGCCCATTCCTCCTATAAACACATGAGCGAGCCACTCGAAATATAGACTATATAGGTCGTAAGGCCGTAAAGAAGCGAGCAGCCAGGCCGGAGCGTACCATGCAGCGCTTTGCGGATCAGCAAAGTAGGGGAATCCGTAATATTGCCACGGCAACCACTGCGGCCAAATGCCGTTGGACAGACTATCGCTGAGGAAGTACCGATATTGGAAATACTGATCCAGTATATCAAACTTCATGCAGTTTTGACCCATAGATAAAGGCCAGTAGGCCAGGAAGACAAAACCCAGTAGAATTCCAATGGGTATAATTTTATTTTCATCTTTCATTCCTGCCTCTAAATATACTCAAATTTGAACACAGGGTTCGGCACTCTGTAGGATGTGCTAAAATCATGGAGAGCTAATAGGTATGCGAATCTTACAGGTTTGGCTTTACAGCCTCGGTCAGTACCAGTGTGCAGCCGGCTTTTTGCATCTCTTCCATTGCTTGATTTTTATCGCCTGGCGAGGCTTCCACGGCACGGGTGGCATCGATGATGACTCGGGTGTCAAAACCGTTTCGGGCTGAATCGATGGCAGAGGCTTTGACGCAATAATCGGTGGTCAGTCCGGCGATGTACAGTTTTTCTACTCCTTTATCTTTGAGGAGTTCGGCTAGATTCAGGTTGGTCGCTTCAAAAGCGGAGTAACCATCATCCTTGTTTTCTGTACCCTTGACGAGAAATTGGTCGATCACCTCCAAATTGAGGTCGGGATGGAACTCAGCGCCCTCGGTATCTTTAACACAGTGCACGGGCCATTTTTTAAAATGCACGGTATCCTCGGGGTGCCAATCGCGGGAGGCGATGACCCAATCAAATTCCGTGGCGAGATCATTGATGATGGGGACCACTTCATCTCCCCCTTCCACGCCGAGGGCGCCGCCGGGGCAAAAGTCATTTTGAACGTCTACAATAAGCAATGCTTTCATAATTTATTTTGATCTAAGAGTTCCTGCTTTAAGGTAAACAATTGATCGGAGATGCCCACTTTATAAATGTGGGGATTTTCAAATCTCTGATATTCAATTGGGAGATGTTGAAGTTGTTGAGCAGCATAGGCTTTGATATCCCGGAGGGTTTGGACAGTGGAAACCCGCTTACCTGCTTTGATTTGAAAGTGGCGCAGGGGCTTTTGAGTACAATCTTTTACTGAAGTGCTCATGGAAGGGTGGATGGGGTGATAGAGAGTGGAAACTTCATTTTCATTATGTAATACCACGCCATCCATTCTGAAGTCTCCATTGGGGTGATAAAACCGATGGACTTCCTTGCGACCGGGTAGAGTCACCTTCTCAATGTTTTCGCTTATTTTCAGACTGGGTCGGCCATCGACTGACGCCAACTTATATACGCCATCAAGCGCGGCATCTGCTTGTCCGGTGGCCAATTGGGTTCCCACCCCATAGCCGTCGATCTTTGCTCCTTGCTGATTTAGACTTCGGATCAGATACTCGCTGAGTTGATTCGAGGCGTAGATCTTGACTTTGGGATGGCCGGCCTCGTCCAGCATTTTTCGGGCTTTTCGGCTGAGGTAGGCCAGATCTCCGCTGTCGAGTCGAATCCCCTGAAGACGTTGGCCGCGCTGCTTTAGGATGTCAGCCATTTCGATAGCGTGGGGCACCCCCGAGCGCAGCGTGTCGTAGGTGTCAACTAAAAGAATCGATCGATCGGGGAATTGGTCAATGAAGGACTGGAAGGCGTCCTTTTCGGAGGAAAAACTCTGTATCCAGCTGTGCGCTTGAGTGCCGCTGATGGGGATATCGTAGGTTTTTCCGGCATGTACATTGGATGTGGAATCGAAACCACCGATGTAGGCCGACCGGCTGGCATCCAGGCCGGCCCACCCCTGGCTGCGTCGGAGTCCGAACTCCATCAGTGTTTTGTCGCCCGCAACCGAACGAATACGACTTGCTTTAGTGGCGATCAAGGAGTTGAAATTGAGTCGGTTGAGGAGGAGCGTCTCGGCCCACTGACATTCGAGCAGGGAGCCTTCTACGCTAAGTACGGGTTCATTGGGAAAAATGACCTCACCTTCCTTTGCAGAAATGAGATCACCCCGGAACCGAAATGTGCTGAGATAGTTAATAAAACCGTTGTCGAAACCCTGCTCAAGCAGGTAGTCACAACTCTCACGGTCAAAAGGCTTTGGATGCAGCAGTAGACTCAAGGCTTCTTCGAGGCCGGAAAACACCACGTAGCCTCCTTTGAATGGATTTTTTCTGAAAAAATAATCGAAAGTCGCCCGCTCTTGATGTCGGCCGGATAAAAAATAGCCCTGTGCCATAGTAAGCTGGTACAGATCGGTCCATAGGCCGGGGTGGAAGGAGTGGTTCATGGATCATACGTTAAATGATGAGTTATTTATATCCAAAAA
>CAZVFU010000146.1:0-4375 GCA_964626595.1 uncultured Saprospiraceae bacterium | reverse complement strand
GTCGGGTCGCTAGCATCCGTACGGCTGCGTAGGGCTTCCTTGCGGTCGCCGCCTCTAGGCACCTCACGCGGCCGCCCGCTGAGCCTACCACTATTCCATAAATTTATCCCTACCAGTCGGCTCCCACTTAACTTGTGTTTTGAAACAAGAACGATGCGAAGTTTTCAAAAACCAAATATACCGTCACTTCGTGCTTTGTAGCTGTCAATCATGGTAAAGGCCTTTAAAGGAATCGACTTCCTTAAAAGAACTCAAAAATAATAACCGCCACCTATCATTATTTGTCCTGGAAAAGTTTGAAAGCGCTCAATCTCTGAAAAATTCTCCTGAAATCCTGCTTGAAGTACATCTGTACTTTGGAGATTTAACAAATTATTCCCCTCTAGAAAAAATCGCCAATTCCTATTGAGATTATACTGAATGTTGGCATCCAGCAGCCAAAGTTCATTTTTCTCCAAAGTCGAGGACTGAGTATTATAAGCGACCGCGGTTTTTAAAACCCATTGTTGAATTGTAAAACCAGCGTCAATCTCTACTCGCCAATTATTGAATTCTCGAAGGATCGACTCAAAAGATTGCTCCATATAATTATAATTCATTGAGGCGGATAGCGTCCAATTTTTCCAACGCTTTGACTGCAGCCGAAAGGAATTATTGAACTTCAATCTGGATAGTGGACGCAAAAGGCCAGCTCTGCTTCCAAAACCCTGCTCATAAGAGGTTCTGGACTGCCACCGAACACTCCAGCGATTAAAAAACTTTGATGCATAGGCGGAAGCCAAATACTGGTTGATGGTTGGACTTTGAATAAACTCACTTTGCACAAAATTATCTTTCACTTGCGAGTTAGTGACAAAGGATTTTAGGAGTTGATTAAACGAAAGTTTAGCATTATACAATACTGATGAGCCTCCCTGAGGTGGAGCAAAAAAAGATATATTATAAGTTGTAGTGCGACGTAAGGTCTCCGGATCCAAATTTCCACTTATTAATAATCGCGGGCCCATAAGTTGGTTCAAAGTATAAGTATTAAGTAGATTCGGGAATTCCAAGGATTGTCCGCAAGACAGTGAAAAAGCGTGCTTACTGGCATATTCATACACAAATAATGCGTAGGGCAAAAAGTAATGATGGCTTGTTTCGTTCACCTCCTGGAAAGTTTGATTCAGCCACGCGTGATTGAGCGTAACTGCAAGCCGGCCATTGCCAAAATCTTTTCTTCCGTTTAAAGTCTGTTGGAAATGAGCGGATTGTAAGGTCTCCTCTCCTGCGATGGGATCTGAAATACGTTGAGCGGCTTCAGCGGTTAAGTTCTCTTTTTGCAAGCCGAATTGCGCTCTATACCTCAAATAGCTTTTTCCCTGATTCTTTCGCAATTCAAGAGCAGAGTTTGACTGCCACTTTTTATAGCTAACTGACTGCTTTATACCATACTGTCCGGCGCTATCAGGCATAGAAAGACCCAAAAAGGCATCTTGTGCTTTGAGAGCTATTTTCGATGAGTGATTAAGAAGCTTCATATCCTGAACACTCGTCAAAATAAGATCCTTTTTAATTTTATAAGAATGTTCCAATTGAGGTTGAAACACAAAATAACGCTGCTGTTGCTCACTTCTCTGATTGAAAGAAGATTGATCAAAACTACCCACATCTCTCTCAGTCAATATCGCATCTTTCCAGCTCATGGGAAGAATTAATTCTGTGAAGTGATCATCACCCCATTCAAATACGGTTTCATTTCTTGCAAAAAGGAAAGGTAATTTTTGCTTAGCGTTCCGATCTAATTGTTCTGTAGCCTCCTGGTCAAAATAGCTTCGCACGACACGAGACTCTGAGACTCTATCTGCCAAACTTCCGGTAAGATATAATCGATTATTGATCTTTCCGCCCCAATCATTATCCCCATTGAGCGCAAAGTGGTAATCTTCATTCTGAACTAGCCCCTGAGGGAGCGCAGTAGCCATGTCCATAGACAGTGGGTTAGGCATGGACTCCATGCGCATTAAATTATTCCATCCTTCTTTTCCCGAAAGATCCTCCAACAAAAGATACATGGGTCGTTCCAAACCTTGTTCCCCTGTATTATTCTGTCGGAAGTAAAAAGAATAACCGGCCTGGTCAGTCGAACAAAACACGTTTAGAGCTGACCGCAAAAACCGAGTTGGGCCTGCCAGTAGCTGAGCGTTACCAGTGAAAGAGTCTTTAGCTTCCTCCACCATTCGGACATTGACGGCTACCTTATCATTCTCTTGTTCACCGACAAATTGTTCCTTTTCATTTTTATAGTTTTCAATAAGTTCAATATAATCGACCAGGTCGGATTGCATACCTTCTGTAGCTAATTTATGCTGATCATTGACCAAATCTCTCCCTTCGATAAGCAAAGCATCCGCTTTTCTATTTCGCACCAACACGTTCCCATTCTCATCCAGCTCCACACCCGGTAACTGGTTAATGATATCCCCTAAGTTCTGCTCCGTTCCCGAAGTATACGCCTTGAGGTTATACTGCAAAGTGTCCCCTCTTCTTTTCATGCCTATTATCTTATCAATTACAGACACATTAGGTAAGTTGTAGGATACGGGATGAAGAACAAAGACTAACTCCAACTCACTATTTTTATCCAATGCAATCACTTGGGAAGTATCTTTATAACCGAAGAATTTTACCCTTACTTCATATTCTCCTGTTCCTAGATCCTCAAAAACGCAGGATTTGGATTTCGAAGTAATGCAAAAATCCGCCAGCGTGCCCTCATCTTCATAAAGTATTTGAATAGAAATGCCGGAAGCTTCAGGTTCATCCTGCAAAGTCGCTGAAATGCTCAGAGTTTGTGATTCCATACTATAACACGCACAAACCATCAAAGCTAAAACCTTTAAATTTGCCATATTTCGTAACAACTGTGTCAGTCTTAACCAATTCATTGCAATGCCTTCCCATCAAATGTAAAATAAATTAGGTGCTTATGTTGTTTCCATTTAGTATATTAGGAATTGATGAGTTGATCTACCCTCAAAACAGGGAGCAGTAAAAAGACGATTCTTAGAGTAGAAAATTTTGTTTTCAACCGTGCGACTCTCATTTGACATTCCAAATTAAAACATATTTTAGTTCCGAAATCCCTACCTTACCACCAAATCAATTTGAAAACCAAACTCGAAGAGGTGTTTTTTCATCTATTGAATAGTAGGGAAATTCAGCTGTTCCTGAAGTCATAAAACCACTTATCTCATTTTTTTTCATCGCTTTAGATTCATAGCTAGGCACTGCATCGAAAGGACACGATTCATAAATGATAATATCTTTAGCACGATACGAATAGGATTCTCGATTTTCTGAATAATATTCCAAAATTATTCCGGGTAGGTTTCCTACATGTAGTTTATCAAAAGAATCACTAAAGGGAATATCCTCAGAAAACCATGCATACTCATAACAATTCCTTGGCCGGTTCTGCGTTTTCTTAGCCAAATAACAATCAATGCCTAGTATTTTTTTTGTTTTTGTTTTATCAATCTCCCATCCACTATCCTCGTCGCTCCCAAATTCCTTCTGAAAGCCATAATACTCGCCGGCAAAATCGTACACATTGTGTATAATTTTGCTTCCATAATCTTTGTAGAGTGTCATTGCAGGAATATACACAGTTCCATTTACTGTCGATGATTGTTGCACCATAACAGAATCTTTCGTGAATTTTGACATCCGACCGCATATTTTAAGTGTTCCTCTCTCGGTAATATGAGGTGCCTCTGGAATGCCCAAATTCTTATCGTTACAATGATTGAACGAATTTTTGCTCTCATAAACAATTCCTAAATTTTGGGCACCAACCCATTGAATATTTACGAGTACTATGACAATATACATAAATTTCATATATCAAAAATTACAAAGACTGCCCGAAAAAACGGGCAGTCTTATTTACAACAAAAATTAACAATCTGGACCTGTTGCCCAAGTACCGCCACTTGGGTAAATATAAATAGTACAGTCATAACCATCGTCAAAATCTTGGTATGTCTCAATTGTCCAAGGGTCACTCATGGTAACAATTCTTGTGGTAGGCTCTTCAATAAAATCGCACTCCGACTCAATCGAAGTTGGAAAATCACCAGAAAAATAAAAACCTCCAATTAAAAGCAAAATCATCGTTTTCATAGCTGAAAATTTAGTTAACAATACTCTAATATATATATATATATAAATGACCAAACTTGCCGGCATTTTTTTCATTTTTATTGCATATAATATGCTATTCCCCTATTTAAAGGAGTTATATGTCTTCGGTTACCATATTATTGATTTATTTAGCTAATCCTCCACAATAGGTGCCAGCCCTTCTTTAGAAAATACAGAAATCAGCGCTTTT
>CAZVFU010000145.1:0-4447 GCA_964626595.1 uncultured Saprospiraceae bacterium | reverse complement strand
GGGGCTGCCTGGCGGGCAGCCTCCACTATGGTTTTATGAAAGAGTAGAAAAAGGAAACTAAAGAGAATCACCATAAAGGTGTCACTCAAAAAGCTAGTCGATTCCGAAAAGGTTCGGCCCAATACCTGTCCCCAAGATTCAGTAATCCATTGTATGGCATCGTCCACGAGTTCTTTCTCGTTAAGATCTTCCATCCAGGGCACATTTTCATTGAAGAAGAGAATAATAGAGGAATATAGATCCAGTAGGCGCTTTCGAAAGGTCGCCCATTGGTCTGTGAGAGCGAGCACTTCATTGGAGAAGAAGGTTAATATGCCTGAAATGAATAACAGAAAAACAAATAAGGCGCCTAGGGAGGCGAAAATATCATTCCAGCCTTTTTTTCGCAACCAGCGATTGATAGGATATAGCATGAACGCTAAAAGCAATGCAAAACTCAGTGGAATGAGTAGGGACCTGCCGTAAATCATGATGACTCCCACACCGATCAGGGATCCAATACTATAAAATAGCTGAGAAGTTGAGAATTTCATGTAAACATTTCTATCTAGATTGAAAGGTAGTAAAAAAATCGTAAAATGGTTGGTCTCAGAGACTGGGCTCTTTGACTTTCATGATTTCTTATTGCTGTATCTCACCCTATTTTAGTTTCCGGAAAGCTAGTCCGAATTATTCAAAAGCTTTATTTGATAGATTGGGTGTAAAGGTATAAAAAGCCGATATAACTACTTATCAAGAGCTTACCCCTCGAACCTGAGCGGTTTCTACCAGGAGGAAAGGATTTTAAGTATGGAGATTTGGTTCATCTCAGCTGTCAAACAAGCTACTCGTGAACTGTGAAGTGTTCCAAACCCTTCAGCACTTCATGCGGATAGACCGGTCCAGGGAGCACATACCAGTTATAACTGCCCATGTAAATATAGCCGACGGAACGGAATGCAGCATTTGTTCCAGGCCTAAGCTATTTTAGTTACACTAGGGTCATTACCGCTAAATCCGTTATAGAACAAGTCCTGATCTTTTTGCTCACGTATTCTTTGCTTCTCAATCGTTAAGCTGGGGCCAGGCTCTTTCGTCGCGCATGGATCTAAACAAAAACCTATTGCATCCTTTCCATACTTTTTAGTGGTAGTGACACTCGAGTCTCGCTTGTTTACTTTATTAGGATGTTAGCGAAGGAAGAATTTTTATCCATTCATCGAAAAAGGGTGTCTTTTTTATTTTAAGAGTATCTTCAGTCATTCTTTTAGGGCGCTTCAATGAAATCAACCCAAAATCCATCATAAAGTGATCAAAGGTTCGGAATTCATAGCAGGAATAGGCATTATTTATTCCATAGTATTCGCCATAAATATCTACCATATCATCCATCATAAGAGGTAATGCATCATAATATTTTTCGGCGTAGAACCCCGTATCCCGCATTTTATCCCCGTAACGTGAAACTAAAATGAGGCTAAATAAAAAGCCTAATCGGCCAATAATATCGAGTGCGTATCTATCGAAGTATCCCCAATTAAATTCCAATGTGTAAATTTCCCAAATCTTTTTTAATAAGCGAGAAGGGTTCTTTCTTTCGCGATCTCCTAATTTGGAGAGGCTCATTTTACCTTTCCGTTTTCTGACCCATCCGGCCAATTCGACAAGTATTTTGGTCAGCTGAATGGACCGAGAGTCATCTTCTTTGCGAATTTCTTTATCGAAGATTTCCACTACATAATCGGTGCGAAAACCTTGTTCATGAAGATCTACCACCCATTTTACAGGTAAATTCCCTTTTTTCGTCAATTTCACCTCACCTTCTTTAGCTAGTTTATTGAGAAAGTATTGAATCAAATTAAATATGGGAATTTTTTGAAAGCTCCCTTCAGGAAGGGATTTCATTCGAAGTGGACTTTCTTTGCTCAATGGATCATAAAGTATGTAATCCATATCTGTGGGGGAATATCCTTCAAAACCATCTCTAGCCCGGTGGTTCAGCTCTAGCATTTTTTCGTCTAGTTTTTTCTGAATAAGCTCGAAACTCAGCCCATCCGCAGGGTCTAATTCGGCTAATTCTGCCAATATCTGGCGTTTTAGTTCTTCAATTTTCATAGAAGTATAGTTTATTTTTAACTTTAGAAATATACGGTAACTTTTCCAATGTTTGGAAGTTAAAAGAAATAATATTCCAGATTCTCCCACATAATATTGCTTCCCGTTTAGTAAATCATTTTCCTTTTACAGGTAATAGGAGGCCGATATTGAGTATCTTTAGTTGACATTTTTCCGTAAATGGATAACAATTGAAATATGTCAAAAAACGCAATCCAAATCACAAAACGATCCGGCGAAACGGCCATATTTGATCCCACCAAGCTCAAGCATTCACTAGAGCGCTCAGGGGCGACAGATTCGGTGATTCAGGATGTCATTGATGAGGTGGAAGCCTTGTTGTATGACGGGATTTCAACTCAAGAAATATATAAAAAAGCGTTTGGACTTCTGCGAAAGAGTTCTCGGCCGACGGCGGCGCGCTATAAGCTTAAAAATGCACTAATGGAACTTGGTCCCACGGGTTATCCCTTTGAAAAATTCATTGCCGAAATGCTGAGGCATGAAGGCTTTCAGACGCGGGTTGGGGTTTACGTTGAAGGACATTGCCTGACTCATGAAGTGGATGTTATCGCTCATAAGAAAAATAAACATTTTATGATTGAGTGTAAATTCCATAGGGATTCGGCACGCCGATGCGACGTTAAAGTTCCACTGTATATTCAGTCCAGGTTTTTGGATTTAGAGCGTCAATGGCTCAAGGAGGATGAGCACGATACTAAATTTCATCAGGGTTGGATATTTACCAATACTCGCTTCACCTCTGATGCAACGCGATACGGTCGGTGCATGGATTTGATGTTGGTCGGCTGGGACTATCCCCACCGCGGGAGCCTGAAAGAGCGCATTGATAGGGCCGGGCTTCACCCCATCACAAGCCTGACCACGCTAAAGAAAGCCGAAAAGCAGGAACTCTTGTCCAAAAACTTCGTGCTTTGTGTGGATCTCATTCATACCTCCGATATTCTTACCCAGATGGGAATCACCAAAAGACGCCAAACCAAAATTTTGGGCGAAGCCGATGCGCTTTGCCGTTGATAAAACATAAGAAAAAAGTTATGAAAAATATTCAAGTTCATTTTTTGGGAGCATCCGGCACAGTGACCGGATCTAAATTTTTAATTGACACCGGGGAACGGAAGATATTGATTGATTGCGGATTGTTTCAGGGGTTGAAGAAATTACGTTTGCTCAATTGGGACCACCTGCCGGTGAATGTGGATGAAATAGATACTGTGCTGCTTACCCATGGCCATTTAGACCATACCGGATATTTGCCGCGCCTCGTCAAGATGGGATTTAACCAGAGCATACAAGCCACGGCTCCCACATTAGATATTGCTAAAATCATTCTTCGGGATAGCGCCAAAATCCAGGAAGAAGATGCCGAACGTGCGAACCGGGAAGGATTTTCAAAACATAGCCCTGCTAAACCGCTGTACGACCTGGAAGATGCAGAGCGAGCCATCAGCCATTTCAGACCTGTCGAGGTAGGAGAGTGGCTGCCTCTATTTGAGGGAATACAAGTCCGGTTTCAGTATGTGGGGCATATTATCGGTGCCACCTTTATAGAGTTAGATATTCATGGCAAGCGGTTTGTATTTTCCGGAGATATCGGCCGAAAAGAGGACTGGCTTATGCGCGCATATACCAAGCCCAAAAAAGCGGATATCCTTTTTGTGGAAAGCACTTATGGCTCCAGGCTGCATCCCAAAGAGGATTTAATGGAACGATTGCAGAAAATCGTTCATCACACGGTAGAAAAGGGGGGGACACTTATCATTCCCAGCTTTGCCGTTGAACGTGCACAGACTTTAATGTTTCTACTCTGGCAGTTGCAAAAGAATAAATCTATTCCAGACATACCTATGATTATGGACAGTCCCATGGCTGCCAATGTCTTGGATGTATTTCATAAGCATAGCTCCTGGCATAAACTCACTGCTGAGGACTGTACCCAGATGTGCAATCAATTCCATATTGTCAAGTCGTTTAAAGAAACCTGGGAAGTCATCGATGTAAAAAGGCCTAAAATTGTCATCGCCGGCAGTGGTATGGTGACTGGCGGACGCGTGCTGACATACCTGCAGCAATATTTAGATCGTCCCGAGACCACCCTCTTATTGGCTGGTTATCAGGCCGAGGGAACTCGAGGTCGAAGTTTGCTCGAGGGTGCTTCAGAACTGAAGATTTATGGGAAATACTACGAAGTGAAGGCCGAGATTTTGAATCTCGAGGTCCTTTCTGCCCATGCGGATCAGGGGGAATTGCTCGACTGGATGAGTGATCTTGAATCGAAGCCAGAAAAGGTTTTCATTGTTCATGGAGAAAACCATGCGGCTGATGCCCTGCG
>CAZVFU010000144.1:0-4557 GCA_964626595.1 uncultured Saprospiraceae bacterium | reverse complement strand
TTTTTATTGTTTTTTTCAATTGTCTGAATCACCAATTACAGGGATTATAGGGATGGACAAAGATTCAATTCGGGTTTCTTGGAAGGGTGTGGTTTTTAATGTTCGAATTGAGGGTTGTTGTTAGGAATGACTCGTACGGCTCACGCAGAGCGTGACAGGTTGTACGTATCTGCAACGGGAAATGCGGAGGGCCGAAATGTCTGAATTAGTATTTAGGATGGGCGGATGGTAGGGTACATTTTTTGTAGGCATTTGAATAACCCTAAATTCCCACCCCCATTGGGTTTTCGACTATTCCATAGGGCTGTCAATTCCTTGCGCCCGATCGCGTTTATTGGCGAAAATGCGATACAACAATTGCATCAATAAAACGAGGATCACAAATAATGATAGTCGTCCTATTAGGTCGCCCCAACGGCTGTAAAAGGTAACTTTTGTCTGAGGCGTTATTGAACCTTTGAGGACACCTTCTACACCGTAATTTAATTGAGATACGAGTTGACCATCTATATTAATAAAAGCGGAAATACCTGTGTTAGCTGCACGAGCGACAGGACGCCGCTGCTCAATAGCGCGGACTTGCGCATAGCGTAAGTGTTGCTTATGGCCGGGGGTATTGTCCCACCAGCCATCGTTTGTCATTATTACAAAAATTTCGGCACCTAAGGCGACAAATTCACGGCAATAGTCCCCAAAAATCGATTCGTAACAAATGATGGGCGCCAATGCGTCTTGCTCGCCAAAAACTTGAGCTTGCTCTTGCGTACGAAAGCCCTCCATAGATCCCCCTAATGACCTGGCTATACCTTCAAATAGGAATAAGGCGCGGTAGTAGGGAAAAAACTCTGCCCCGGGCACCAATTTTGATTTATAGTAAATACTATCTCCTTCCGGCCCCAGATAGTAAGCGACATTTCCCGCCTCCCAGCGGAGGGTGCGTCCTTTTCCCATATCTGAAGTTCGGGTAAACTGGGTGCTCTCTTCAGCATCATCCAAAATCCGTTGGGTCGCAAATCCGGTTACAATTTTTAATTCCGGGTATTTCCTTTGCCAAGTTCGAAGCTGTTTAAAAATGGATTCGCGTTCTAATCGATTCAGGCGGACAGTAAAGATGGTCTCTGGCAGGACTAATACGTCTGTAGATTCCGATAATTCGTTCTCGACCAGGCGTATAATTCGCTCCAGCTGTTCTCGGTCTGAGAATTCAAACTTTTCGTAATGCGGTTCAAAGTTGGGTTGAACCAATAGAAACTCTCGTTCTTCCCGATCGGATGACAAGTCTGGCATTTTATAGAAGGAAAAGCTCAAGGGTAAAATAAATAGCAAAGCAGCGGCAATAAAGTTTGATTTTCGAGGATAGCCTTCCGTTAGTGCCAAGAAAAGGAACCAATTCACCAAAAGTATCCATAGCGATCCTCCAAGAACGCCGGTTACATCGTACCACTGAATAGCCCAGGTCCAATCGGATAATGCATACCCCAAAGTCATCCAAGGCCAGTGCAGATCCCAATTGAAATGAAAGAACTCAAATAAAATCCAGGTAGACAAAAACGCGAGCCAGTGGTACCGAGGTTCGAGATGTTTTCTACTGAAGGCATAGCCCATCAGTGGCAAACTCATCAGACCGGCATTGACGACATTGGCAAAGGTGCCCGCTGCAAGGGCTGAATTCATCACCCAAAAGGTGGCTATCACGTTACTCCATAAAAAGCTCCAGATCAATACTCCCCACAAACCCCAAAAGGACTTTCCCGCTTGAATGTAGTGGTCGACAAGATATAGTAGTGGGATCAAACAAAAAAAACTCAGGACCGGAAAGGGGCCCTCATAAAAACTGAGTCCCATAAGCAACCCTGACATCCCCGCCGCTGTGATCTGCCAAAAACCGCCCGTCCGTTTCCATATGACCGGCACCCAAACCAGTAAAACCCCTATGCCCAAAAGGAGCGGCCAATATCCCCATAGGGGTAAGGAAGTCATCCGCTCTGCGGCCAGGATAAGAGAAATAAGCCCAAGTCCAGCAAGAATATAAGCCGTTTTTTTCATATTGAACGTATTAATAGGCTAATAACAGCTGGTTTGAAGGATCGTTTATTTCACGCGGGATCCGGGATGAGCCAGATCATCAGCTCCGACAAAGTGCAGCTTTCCGGAGAGGTCCTCTGCCATCAAAATCATCCCCTCGGATTGGATTCCCTTTATTTTACGCGGCTCTAAATTGGCAACGAGAACCACTTGTTTCCCTATCAAGTCGGTTGGGTCATGAAATTCCGCAATGCCGGAAACAACCGTTCGGCTCTCCAGGCCCATGTCTACCTGAATTTCCAGTAACTTCTTTGTCTTCGGTACTTTTTTTGCTGCTTTTACGACAGCGGTTCGCAGGTCGAGCTTTTGAAAGTCTTGAAATTCAATGGCATTCCGGATCGGTTCCAATTCAGAAGTATTCTCAACAGCGGCTTGTTCCGCGGCGGTTAAGCGGTCGATTTGTAACTGGATTTTTTGATCGTCCATTCTAGAAAACAAATGCTCCGGTTTTTCAATGATGTGACCTGGTTTTAAAATCTCCTCTCCTTCAGCCAACTGGTTCATGAGCTCTAATAAGCCACCCGATCGATCTTTGGATTCCATATTGAGCAGTGACCTTAACTTAGCTGAGGTGAAGGGTAAAAAAGGCTCCATGGCCATGCTTAGGGCAGCTACGATTTGTAAGGCGGCATTCATGATTACTTGCACTCGATCGGGATCATCCTTCACTGCTTTCCAGGGCTCATTAAATTGCAGGAGCTGATTTCCCTTTGCGGCAATGTCCATCACTCGCTGCAGAGCCGCTCGAAATTCATAGGCTCGCATATGGTTGCCGTATTCGTGAAGGACATCAAAAAGATCCAACATTTCCGAATCGTGATAAGAATCATCATCGGGATCTGAGGCTCCTATGAAATCCAGATCAGGGTCAAAATCGGGCACTTTTCCGTCGTAGTATTTGTTTGTCAATACCAGAACGCGTTGGATAAAGTTGCCGAGCGAGTTCACTAACTCATTATTATTAAAATCCTGGAAACGCTTCCAGGTAAATTCGCTGTCTCTACTTTCTGGCATGATCCGGCTCAGCGCATAACGCATTTCATCGGCCCGGCCCGGAAATTCTTCCAAATACTCGCCGACCCAAACTGCCCAGCTTCGAGAAGTTGATATCTTTCTATCTTCTAAGTTCATAAATTGGTTCGCCGGCACATTGACAGGCAGGTTGAAATCTCCATGCGCCTGAAGCAGGGCGGGAAATATAATGCAATGAAATACAATATTGTCTTTTCCTATGAAATGCACCAGCGCTGAATCCTCCGATTGCCAATACGATTTCCAGTCTTCCTCATTTTGCTGGGCCCATTTTTTTGTTGCACTGATGTATCCTATGGGTGCGTCGAGCCAAACGTAAAGTTTTTTTCCATCGCTACCCGGAATCTCATGCGGCACATCGACCCCCCAGTTGAGATCGCGAGTCATAGCTCGGGGCTGGAGTCCGCCATCAATCCAGCTTTTGCATTGACCCAGGACATGGGGTTTCCAGCTGTCCGGATCATGGTGTGGTTTTCCTTTCAAGGTGCCTTCCTCCAGCCACTCTTTCAAAAAGGTTTCATAATTCTGCAAGGGTAGAAACCAATGGCGCGTTTCTCGTAACTCAGGACGTCCACCGGACAAGGTAGATTTTGGGCTTTCCAATTCGGTAGGGCTCAATGTTGTGCCACAATTCTCACACTGATCTCCGTAAGCCTCCTGAAAGCCACATTTGGGACAAGTTCCCATGATGTATCGGTCAGCTAAAAATTGATTCGCTTCTGTATCGTAAAACTGTTCCGTTACCTTTTCCTCAAAAACGCCCCGATCGTAAAGTTCCTTAAAAAACTGAGCTGCTGTTTCATGATGCTCTTTAGAAGAAGTGCGATCGTAATAATCAAAATCAATCCCCATGCCTTCGAAGGTAGCCTTAAATTGAGCGTGGTATTTGTCAATAATTTTCTGCGGCGTAGTCCCTTCTTTTTGGGCTCTCATGGTTATAGCTGCACCATGTTCATCAGATCCGCAAATAAAAATAGCATCCTTGCCCATGAGCTTTAGGTAACGCGTATAAATATCGGCGGATAGATAAGCGCCTGCCAAATGGCCGATATGGAGAGGGCCATTAGCATAGGGCAATGCCGCCGTAATGAGGTATCGTTTGGGATATAACATCATGGCACGAATTTTTTAATGATGCAAATATACAATCCCATGATAAAAGGTTGCATTTTATATCTTTTACTTTCAGCGGCTAACTTAAAACCTGTTGAAGAGGATAACCGGGACTAGTGTCATTCTTTTCTAGCTATTGGCTCTGGTCCCCCACGTTTTCTTCATCCTTTTTGAACGGCCAACGCCTCCTTGTCTGAACCGCTGATTGATGTGATTCAATGATGGCCATGATTAAAACGGGGTTCGTGGAAGGGGGTGGTTTTTGGGTGTTTGTTCTTGTAGGAAAGAGACAGGGCACCTCCTACACCGTTGGCTTCGGAAGGGCAA
>CAZVFU010000143.1:0-4585 GCA_964626595.1 uncultured Saprospiraceae bacterium | reverse complement strand
AGGGGCCGCGAGCTTGCGAGTGGGTCCCGAGGGCCGCCCTGTGCGGCCTCGAGGACGGAACCCCCGCACAGCCCGGCATCCGGGTCCGCCGGCGGGCGGACCTCGGGGCGGCGCCCAGAAAACCTCAAACAAAAATGGGTTCTTTGTGGTTCAAAAACCAAAAAGCGGAATGATGTATGATGCTCAGTGAAAAGAGATCGCGGGGAGGGAACAATTCCTTATTCGGCTGGTGCCAGGCGGTAACGGGGAAGTGCCCGATAGATGAGGACATAAACAACAAGTGCTGCACTAATTCCATAAATGTTGCCATCGAGGCCTTCTTGTGCTGACCAAAAGAATTCGTAGAATAGTGTGGTTCCTCCTCCGATAATCATGGCGCCCAAAGCCGCCATTTCGTGAGCTTTGCGAAAAAGTAAACCTGCGACAAGTGGAACGAGCAAGCCGGACACCATAAAGGCGTAGGAATAGAGCATGAGATCCAGTACGCTGGTCATTTGGCTGGCCAGTAATACGGCAGCGGCGCCGAGTGCCAGGGTTAATATCTGAGAGGCAATGAGTTTATTCCGTTGTTTATTAAAAAAGCGGCTGAAAATATCGGATTGGATATTGCCGGAGGCGGCCATCAAACAGCTATCGGCGGTGGATAGGATGGCGGAAAAGTAGGCTGACATCATAAGTCCCATGAGTCCCACGGGCAAAATTTCGCGCAGCAAGAGGGGGAGTCCCATTTCGCTATCCATTTCCGATATACCGGCATATCCCAGATGTTCAAACATACCTTGATCTGCGGCTACCCGAGCAAACAGGCCAAGCAGAACACCCATAAAGGCCATCAGCGGGTATTCAAAAAAGCCGGCAATATACCAGGCTTTTCGCGCTTCGGCTTCATCTCGAGTCGCATAAATTCGCTGATACAAGGTCATGCCGACAAACCAGATGGGGATGATGGTAACAGCCCAGTTGATGAGCTGAGTGGCGCTTACATTATCGAGTCGCAACATATCGGGTTGGACGACGGACTGCAGTCCAGACCATCCGCCAATGGAATAATAGGCGAGGGGCAAAGCGATAAAGATGAGCCCAAATAACAAGAGAGCCCACTGCACAGTATCGGTGTATATAACGGCTTTGAGCCCCCCCATGGCAGTGTATATGACGGCAATAAATCCGATGGTCCACAGGGCTATATTGAAGTCCAGATTGGGAAAAGTGGCTGTGGCCAGTTTGGCTCCGGCCAAGATTTGGCTGCTGGTAAATCCCCAATAGCCCAAGGCGGAAATAATGCCCGCTAGTAAAGCGACCCGAGGGCTGAATATATAGTTGAACACTTCAGGGAAAGTGCGCAGGGATAATCTTTTTCCCAGGGTGTAGACGCGGGGAATCAAAAAAGTGGCGGCCAACCAGGCGCCGATTAATCCGGTGAATAACATCCAGGATCCGGAAAGTCCCATGACAAAGCCCAGTCCGCCCAATCCAATGGAAAAGCCGCCTCCGACATCGGTGGCGACTACGGAGAGACCGATATGCCATTTAGACATATTGCGCCCGCCGACGTAATAATCATCCTCATCCTTATTTTTTTGTAAAAAGTACACCCCAACTCCAAGCATAGCAAGCATGTACACAATAAATATCGTCGCGTCAATCCAATGCATATCGGCTTTCCTTTATCAAGTGTAATAAAAAAGGGCACCCCGTAGTTGGGATGCCCTTTAAAATATGCTGATTTCGGATTACATTCCGTCTTTTGGCACTAAAATAACACCGTGAGCCAAAAACTGCAATTCTTCTTTGGGTTCGGTGATTTTCGCGATTTCTTCCTCGGACTTGCCGGCATCCTCGGCCAGGTGGCGAAGTTCATCCACGCTGACGACTTCCCGATACGCTGTCCCTTCCATGATGACTTCGCGGCCATCGATATCTTTGGGCATAAAAAATCCGTAGTCTTTAAACTTGACAAACATTTCCTTATCGTCCTCGGCGATGGTCATCCAACAGCCTTTAGCCTGGCAAACGCTGGTTACGGTGCCGCGGACTTTGACGTCATTCATGCCGTCTGTTTTCTTCATTTTCTTATAGAGCTTCTTAAACTTCATCGCCTTTTTTGGCGAGATTTTTTCTCCGAAATACATTTGTTCATCACTTCCTTTTTCCTGAGCCATTGTCGTTTCCGAAAGGCCGAACAAAAAGAGTGTCAAACTGAGAGTGAGTAATAATGGTATGTTTTTCATAGTTAAGGGTTTTTATTTGAGATAAACTTTCATTTCAATATCATTCTTGGGACGATCTGATCGATCTCGGGGTTCATTCGCTATTTTTTCAGCAACCTCAAAACCGGACGTCAGTCGACCGAAAACAGTGTAATCGCCATCGAGTTGCGGCGTTCCTCCTTCTGCGAGATAGGCTGCCCGTTCCTCCTCGGTATAAGTAATGCCTTTTCGCTGTTCTATATTGTCTAACTGAGCCGCGGTTACGGGCGAACCCGTGACGATGTAAAATTGAGAGCCCGATGATTTCTTTTCTGGATTGGCAGGGCCGCCTCGACGAGCAGCTGCAATAGCACCTCTAAGGTGCGCCGCTCCGATTTCCGCATCTATGGTGTATCCCGGGCCTCCCGAACCCAGGCGTTGGCCTGCCGCAGCACCTTTAGAATCTGGATCTCCTCCCTGGACCATAAATCCGGGTATAACCCGATGGAATAATAAGCTATCGTAAAACCCCTCTTCAACCAACTTTATGAAGTTCTCTTTGTGTTTCGGTGTGGAGTCATACAATTCAAGTTCCATAGTTCCCAGTCGGGTCTCTATGACTACGACCTCCTCATTTTCTCCGCAACCTAAAAATTGAAAGGCCATAGCAAAAACCAGAAGGGAAAGCTGATATAAGTTAGATTTCATGTGCTGTATTTTGTTCTAAGGTACCTCGTTCTTGTTCGAGATGGTGAAAATAGGAAATAATTTTCTCTTTTAGAAAGGCTTCTTGTTGCTTTACTCCCCGTTCCGTAAAGGGGCGACGCTCTTCGTAATGGGGCCAGCCCTCGTCATCAAAACCGATAAATTCATAATAACCATCCGATTCCAATAGGCGGCAGACGGCAATGTGCATCAGATCCTGTTTCTCTTCTTTGGTAAACTCTTCTTTGATTTGGCCGAGCTCCTGAATCCCGATCAGGAACAATATAGCATTGACATCGGGCAATTGCTTTTTCCCCATTAAGTCTTTAAGAAGATGACGGACTCGAAGCCATTCAAAATCAATTTCCCATTTTTCATCCATGGGCTCAAATATACGGGAAAGTTATTCAGGGAAAAAGGATATAGTCGATCAGCTTCATGCTACTATTCCAGGCCCGTCAGGAGGTTGGAGAGCATACAGTCCCCCTGTACAATCGCCCCCCCCGCAATACAGCTGCGGATTAGAGATTTTACATGAGTCATCACTTAGGCTCGAAGTAGAACTATTCCCAACTCAGAAAGCCTGCGTATTTAGGATTGGGCCATTAGAATCCTCAAACAGGTATGGCAAATGTAATATTTCATCAATTGTATCAACAATTAATTAAACCCTATCCCTCTGTCTTTCGTTTTTTTATATATTGGACAGCCCTAAAGCTAAATACTATGGTATCTTCTCAACTCCTTTGGTCTATTTCAAGCACCTTCTGCTTGAGCATACTTCTCACCTTACCCTTGATCGGTCAGCAAAATGAGGGTGAATTCCCCTTTCGCTTTGCCGACATTCCGTTTCAACAGCCTAATGCTTTGGCCAAAGGAGAAGTATCTACTGCTCATCTATTAGTCAAGTGGCGGTCCGAAGATCAGCTTGAGAGCTTTCCTTTTGATAAAGCTCATTTCTTGGGTAACAACTCTTATATCATAAACCAAAAATTATGGCAGTCTTTAAAAGGGGGGGAGCAGCTGAAAATCCAGGCCTGGGCTCCTTATCAGCCCGAGTATAAAGTGCACCCCGATTTGGTAGGAGATAATAGCGATATAACTCAGTTGGAGATTGTACTCGATAAATCCTTATCCTATGAGCAATGGAGCCGCGCTTTTGATCGAGAAGCCATACCAGTCGAAAAATATCTGCCGGGGTCTCATTTTATTGTAGTCGAAAACACGCCTGGACGGGTCGAGCGACTGCAATCCATGCCCGAGGTGGTTTTTATTCACAGTGGCGGGCGATGGACGGAGCCTGAGGATCTGCGATCCAAGCGACTACATACCAGTATAGAATTGGATGCCCCTAATGGCACAGCCCTGGGTTTTGATGGTTCGGGAATTAGCGTTCAGGTTCGTGATGACGGTATGGTTGGGCCTCATTTGGACTTGAAGGGCCGTCTAATAAATGACCCTTCTCTACCTTTTGATACGAGTGGAACACATGGAGACGGTGTCGCCGGTGTGTTGGCGGGAGCCGGAAATATCGAGGGTGAAGGACGTGGAATGGCACCGGGTGCCACTGTATATGCCACTCAATACGAGGCTTCTTTTTTGGATAACACCTTAGACCTTCACATCGAAGAGAACGTTCTATACACCAACTCTTCATATTCCAATGGTTGTAATCAAGGCTACACACCGAA
>CAZVFU010000142.1:0-4619 GCA_964626595.1 uncultured Saprospiraceae bacterium | reverse complement strand
CGGCTACCGCCGGTTCGTGCACCTCCTATCCCTGACGCTTCCGCGCTTCGCGCGGGCGGGGGGGCTGACTCAAAAACAATATTAATAGGAACTAAAGGAATAGTCGTACCTCATTTCGGGCTACGACCCAGAATCCGAATGTCAATAAACGGCTTTACGGGAATAATTCCCGGGGCAAGTCATACCGCCTTCCCTCCTTTGGAGTTTCGTCTGCCAAGGAATGAAGAGTCTTTTGTTTGTTCGGGTATAGATAATGAGTGAATCACAAATGTTTAATATAACAGAATCCGCAAAAGGATGCGTTTATCGTTTTCATGTAAAACAGTCTGTCTTATAGACAATTTGATAAAGCTAATCCGACATCACTGAGAATTATCAGGGGAAAAACTTTGGCTGTGCAATATTGATTCGATGGATGATCCAATATGCCATTTATTTTTTATTCTGACTATAGTAACATTATTATCTGTGTAAAACGTTCGCTCAAAAAATATATCGTTTTTTCGCATTGGTAGTCGTTCTCCCGTTTCTCGATGTATACGGTAATATTTTCCATCAGACCCACCAATTAGGTGAAGAGTGGAATCCCGAGAATAAACCCTGCTAGGGGTTCCGGCTATTTTTTGAGTCCAAATCGTATCACCGGTTTGGACCTGTAAAGCATATAATCGCATATTTTCCATCGCACAAAAAAGAGTGTCATTAACTAACAAAGGTTGAGAAGTTAGCATCTTTGTGCCAAGGGTGTTTCGCCATACTTCTTTTCTTGAAGATATATCAATAGCTACCCATTCGCTATCGACCAACCATAAAGCCAGAGAGTCAAATACAACTGCCATTCTCGTAGCGCCTTTACCTTGAGTATTGGGAATTACAGCTGGAATGGAGTCAACTTTACCTCCCTCCTCCCAAAAAAGAAAATAGCTGTATGTAGTATCTTTCGATTTGAAGTCCACAACTGGAGCGGCAAAAGCAGGAGAGCTCGAGCTTAATTTTTTGATGATCTGCGGCGCTCTCATAAGTAAACGTCGAGTGGTATCAGTCTCAAAAGATTGAAGTACTGTAAAAGTCCCTGAACGGAGATTAAAAGCAAACACCTCATATCTACGTCGATTCTTCTGTGCTTGAACCCCAAGGACTTTCTCGTCATATGACACTAGCTGGGATTGAATATATCCCTCTTTTTGTAAAGGGAAATAATCCACCGCAAACGATATGCGATCCACAGATAACAATCCCTTAGTAAAAGGGATATAAATAGCCTCTTCAGTATAAGTTGATCTCAGATTATAATAAAGGTCTCTACACTGCTCCTGCGCAAAGGACCAAAGCGTATCGCCGCTATAAATATTTATACCAAGGAGACCTTGCTCGTCGTTGATTTTTGCTGGCAAGACCGCCATTTGATCAACTACGATAGGATAAATAGTAAATGAGGAAGCCACATCGTAAGGGGGATGCGGCTCCAAAGTTCTCTCGTTTTGACAAGAAAATAAGAATATAACTAAGGTGAATAATAATCCTTTTTGGACTTTATCTTTCATTCAACTATTATATTTTGCCATATAAAATCCTCACTTTTTCGGCACTTCAAAAGCAGCACCATAGGACCCGTCGAAGATATCCGTTAGAACAGGGTTAATTATGTATCCTGGAAGATTTTCTTGGAAATGATCTGCATTGATGACAATTTCCTGCACTCTTTGATCTGTTTCAAGACTCTGCTCGAACAAACTGTAAACCCAATCATGACCTTCAAATTCATAAACAATTACTGTTATAGTCGTTGTATTATTTGGATCAATAAAACGTGAACAATATTCATCACATGATAATGGAGACCTCCAATCTCCCCATGCCATATCTACACCGCACTCATCAATACAATTTCTATATTCATCAAGGCTAGGAACTTCTACTTCTTCCTCAATCCAATCCCCTCCGTTGGTCCCTAAAAAAGAATTCATTTCAACAGCGACCATTTGTACTGCCAGGTCACATCGCAAGATGCGTGCTGTTTCTTTTTGAATTTCATTTGCTCTCTCAATGCGCTCTATTCTACCTTTGAAAAAATTATTTACAATATCTCCAACAGCTCCAATAATATCAGGGTTAAATCCTCCTCCTCCTTCTCCTTCTCCCCCAGAAAGGCCAGTTAAGACTCCAGATATTGCGCTAGTTATCTGCCTAATTGCACCAGCCCAGTTGTTCATTACATGAACCTGTCTTTGCACCTCAAGATCTTTCCTTGCCTGGTTTCTTAGTTCAATAAAACAATTCTTAAGGTTATTTGTCGGGGTGCCACTTAGTGAACCTCGTGAATCTAAAATTCCTAAAAAATTAGTAGTTGTTTTAGGATCTACATCGCCCATAATATTTACGTAAGGAACAGAGGGCGGTGTGTTGTTTATATCAGATATAATTACGCTTTCATATTCTACATCTCTTAAATATTCGGATCCACCCCTTATATCTAAAATCCAATCACGCAGTAAGGAAATGACTCCACAATCTTCACAATCATTTTCTCCTACAATCGTAAGGGCCCTATCCAGTATTATATCAGGACTATTTTGTCCAGAACTCCTGAGAGCTTCTCTTAAAAATCGACTTCCGTTATGGGGTACCCCCACAAAAATCATAGAGGATATTTTATCTGTTTCTAATTCTGCGTATCGAGATACTATTCCTCCGTAGTCATGGGAAATAGAAAGAATGTCATCATCGGATTGCGATTCAATGGTTTGCAAAAGAAGATCTTTCGCTTCAATTACTCCTAATTCTGGATCATAGGAAGTACTATTTAAAACATGATCATATTCATAGGCATGAGGCGGATTCTCTATAGCTGATCTAGTACTTAACCAGGAGTTCGATAGTGGTCCAGCCCCCGCTACCCAAATCATATCACGAGGTTCAGTATCCTGAGCATTTAAGGCAGGAAAAGTTAGAAAGAAAGAGAGAAAAATGTATAGTGGAAATAGGAGTCCACCAAATATTTGTGACTTATTCATAATTATTTAATTTTGCATCTGGAAGTTAAAAATTTTAGACCTGCGTGTAATAGCAAGTTCTGTGCCGCTACTTGGGGACTCCATGTAGGTCACAAAACGGTGTCCGGTAACGATCTTCTTACCATCATCGGTTTCGTCATAGTACATATTGGTCTTAGAGTCAATCTCCCCATTAGTTTTATATGACGCTTGAGCTAACTGTAAACCGCGCTCCATATCAAAAAGCACCTTCACGCTCTCACCATTATCCAATAGTTGCTCATATAAGTAGACGCCATCTAATTCTGTGGGCTGCATACTCATTCCGGCATCCTCAAAGGCCTGCACGATCATTTCTTGTTCAGATTGACTAAAAGAAAGGGCGTCCTGCAGATTCTCCGTTGATTCGATAATGCCTAAGGTGATGGGATCCATGCTTCCCGACCCAATCACCTCACCATTGCTATTGTAACAATCCACACCGGATCCACGCAGTTCGATACGATCTATAGCTTTATCAGCTGGCAAACTATTATTATTCAATCGATTCTCGGGGTAGGATGGCATTTCAGAAAATTGCTCCATTTGAAAATTCGCATCAATTTCCCCATTCTCTCTGACGATCATCTCGACGTGAGCTCCAGAAAATTCCGGCGTTCGAAACACCTTGTCAGTGAAAGATAAGTTGCCAGTATCCGAGGGGTTTCGGGCTTCCACATGCTGGGAGGTTATGATGTCATAACAAATGACTAATTGGTCGGATTCTTGCAAAGGCAAAGCTAACACCATAGGGTCACCCGACAACGAATCACTCAAATTTATATCATCTTTGCAAGATAAAAGGGCTATAAAAAATACGAGTAGGCTAAAAATTGTTTTCATAAAATTTAATTCTATTAGTTAAGTGTTCCACAATATAGAAAGAAAGAAAGAAAGAAAGAAAGGATTTTAAACATTTTCTTAACATTTTAATCCACAAATAAAATTTTTAATTCTTAAAATCTTTATAGGTACACCATAACCGCCGGTGAAGATATTTGATTCAGAAAAAAATGCCTTCCTGCGAAAAAGAAGGATGCCACATATACTCACAGATTAATTTGGAATGAGTTTAATCGGTGCGGCCAGTGAAAGCTAAATCTTACCTTTAGGTCTGGGGGCAGATGGAGCTCCACCCCTCCCCAATGGAACTTGATAGAACCATATTATTGCAGGGGATCCCGCGTCGGAGCGCCGGATGACACTTGTTTTTGTTTTTTTGATAGAGTGAGAGGGAGGTGGTAGAAAGAGGTTTTTTAATTGAAGGGTGCGTTACGGAATCCAGTAAGATACGAGGTGTTCGCGGTGCCTCTTTTACCCATCACAACCACATCCAGGAAAATTATCGTCATTGCGCCTGCCCTCCCCTAATTTATTTGGGATTTAGGGGGCTACGGTCCGCAATCCATAACTCGCGCGAACGGTATCGTTGCTAAGGATCCCGGGTCAATTCGTACCGCCTTCGCTCCTTTGGAGCTTCGTCGGTCAATGGATGAGGTGGTGTTTTTGTTTTTTTCATATTTAAACCCCGAAGGGCATGCGCGTCAACTTAAGACTGGTTATCTTACTCATAAAACGGACAGTAGA
>CAZVFU010000141.1:0-4636 GCA_964626595.1 uncultured Saprospiraceae bacterium | reverse complement strand
GCCGCCGCCGAATTTCGCTAAGAACGTCGACGGGCATTTGCGAAGGGCCGGGCTTTCCATATGCCTGGCCACGAAGCAGGCCTTTATTTTCAGGCTCCAAAGGCCTCATTGCCTAAATTCCGATTCATAGGGTGATAAGATGATCGGATTAGGTAGGAGATTTTTGAAAACCCCGCATTTTAAAATCCAGAAGATGATATAATAAAAGCCCCAGCGGGGCGACACCTAGTGCCGCTGTAGCCTTGGCGATGGTGGGCCGAAGCCAACGGCGTAGGCGGGAGTCACAGATTTCTTGCGGGCCCTTGAGTCGGAACGTTTTTTTTGGTGTTCACCAAAAATATTCGTGTAGCAGCATTAAAAATTATATTGCCGTTTTATGCTACCTGCGGGCAAAAATCAGTTCCTGCAAAAAATCATTTGTTTTATTATACGCAAAGCACTATCTTTGCGGTCCAACAAAAATTAGGACATGTTTGTAATTGTAACCATTGCCGGTCAACAGTTTAAAGTTGAAGAAGGAAACGAGTTATTCGTTCACCGGCTGGATGCGAATGAAGGCGACCAAATCTCCTTTGAGGATGTATTATTGGTCGACCAGGACGGCGAAGTCACATTAGGTAAACCGAAAGTAGACGGTGCACAGGTAAATGCATCTGTTGTGGAACATCTAAAAGGCGATAAAGTCATCGTATTTAAGAAAAAAAGAAGAAAAGGATACCGAAAGAAAAACGGTCACCGTCAATCTTTTACTAAGATTAAAGTAGACGGGATTACGGTATAATTTATTGAAACAAAAAATTTTTAGCCATGGCACACAAAAAAGGTGTAGGTAGTACGGATAATGGAAGGGATAGTAATCCTAAATTTTTGGGCGTTAAAATGTTTGGTGGCCAGGCGGCTATCGCTGGAAACATCATCGTTCGCCAACGCGGAACGAAGTTTCATCCCGGCGATAACGTGGGAATAGGCAGAGACCATACGCTTTTTGCCCTTAAAGATGGATTTGTCACCTTCAACAAAGGTCGACTTAACCGCACATATGTGAGTATAGCTGATCAGCCAAAAGGCTAATCCATACTGATATCATAACGAAGAATAAAAAAGGTAATGCAATATCCATTGTATTACCTTTTTTTGTGCATCCATCTCTCCATTTCCATTTGGGCTTTCCCGGATATCGCGGGTGATCCCGGCTTGGATGACTCCTTGAACATAGGGTCTGAGCCGTTCGTCATACATGAGGTCTTCCCTACTCTTCGGTTTTATATCAGCCTGCCAATCGAAGCCCTCTAGACGGTAGGCCAGCGGATCTAAATCTTTGATAGGAATAATTTCCCCTTCAATGTCTGAAAACCACTTTATATCCTGTATCGCTGCTGTAGAATCAAATACGGCCTGAATACGTCCGGATTTGGACGACTGCAATCCCATGAAGTCGTCCTCTTCATCCTGAATATAATAGTACATTTCAGCATTGGCAATGGCCCACAAGGTCTGAATTTGTCCATCGCCAAAATACGCTTCCATGGTTTTACTCTTCACCTGGTGATACAGCGGGCCCCACACCTGTTCCAACATGAAGGCATTTCCTTGAGCATGCATTTTTTCTAATTGACCGTCTGCTAAAAAAAGAAAAATACTATCTCCTAATATCTGGCTACTATCTGACCAAATGATAGGGGACTTATACAAACGAAATAAGCTGTCCTTTTCCTGATATACCAAAGAGTCACAGCGGCCGGAAAAGTCCGGAGACCAAATCCGTACATCCCTAATGGCCAGCATCCTGCGGCTACTATCCAGCCGGGTACTTGTGCTGTCGACAACATAACGGGTGGTATCCAGCTTGCTTTGGATCTTTTCGGCCGATATAAAAATACTGTCTCCCTCAGAAGTGTGAAAAACCATGAGCGGCCGGCCGCCTCGGGTAAGGACTTGCTGGCTTTGGGATTCGATTTCCGGGCTATACAAAATAACCCCTTCGATGGTGTCGCGCCATATGACCCCGCCAATAGCTTCGGACAGGTCGCTCTCCTTCTCTCGGAAGGTGCTGTCTGCCTCGATAAACTGACCTTCACTCAATTGAAACTCTGCCCGTTGGGAGGCAACCACATTGCCGGTCTCATTGAAATAAATCAATTCCGGACCGCGCACTGTATTTCCATCATCATCGTAAAGTACATTTCCCCGCCAGGTCGTGCGATCTTGTCGCCGATCGTAAATCAAGGTGTCAGATTCGGTGTTTCGCTTGTCACCCTGATAGATCACATCACCCACGAGCACGGTAAGGGAGTCTGCTCCATAATAATACATATCATCGGCTTGCGTAAACTCGTCGTCGGAAACCAATTGCGGGCGCTCCTGAAGATGGGCAAACTGACTGTCAATATCATAATAGCCTGCTTCACAGTATATTCGCTGATCGTCAAAGGTGATCAGCGTGGGTCCCAGAAATTCAATCTGATTGGTTTTCGTGTGAAACAACAGCTTTTCGGTTTTCAGCAAAAAGTCGGGATGCTCCACACGTACACTGTCATAAAAGTACATTTCCCCGGTTTCGGAATAATAAACGCCTCTTTTACTAATCAGACGGGACTCTCCCTGCGTCAACAATCCGGGCGTGTCATAGGTAGCCACCTTCCTGCCGGCATCGTAAAGAATAAAGTCATTATACAAGGTCATATCCCGATCGATCAAGGCCACATTATCATATAGATACGCCAGCAGGGAATCGCCGGCGTAAAACAGAGAATCGGAAAATATAGTCAAAGAATCACCTTGCTGGATATTTACATTGTACCAGGCGTTGAAGTCATTCTCTTTGAGGATGGCGGTATCTGAATAGAAAAAAACACTGTCTTGCCTTGCCCGGACATCACCGTAGTGCCTTTGGACATACCCTTCACCCTCTTGAATAAATTTGGAGAAGTCAGAGTTGTCGATAGTGAGCTGCCCGGGTGCTGAGGTGTCTGCTGAGGCGGGTGAAGGTTGAGGAGCCCCCCCTTGTCCCCAAACATTTGCCATGCTGCCAAGTAAGAAGAAAAATAAAAAAAGTGTACTATTACTTCTCAAGATCTGCTGATTCGTTTTGCCATTTCCCGTCCAAGATACGTGCTTAGTGCGACTCCCATACCACTCAGTCGCGCTAATATGAATTCACCGGCTTGAATTTCATCCATGATAGGCTCTTTTTGGTCACCGACGCCTAAAAAACCCGTCCAATGGGTCTCCGGCTGCAGATTCTTCGGCCCTCCATTTTCCCACAAATATTTGCGAGCAAAATCAACCAAATACGCATAAATCTCTTCGCCCCCATCCGTAAGATCCTTGCCCTGATGTTGCTGCTGGTGTCTGGCGCCTCCAATGAGTAGCTTTTTACCGATACTTCGGGCATAAATATATCCGCTTTCGGCATGAATATTACCCGCCCAGTTCACGGGAGCTTGTTCAGGAAAAACCCAAACGTGATTCTGTACCGGTTTCACATCCCTTTCGGGATAAACGGAGGAGAGGGCGCCATTGGTGGCCCAAAGCAATTGATCGGCTAAAAATACAGGACCCGTCGTTCGAACTTCAAAACCGGAGGCAGTAGACTCGCTGGACAAACACTCCAGTCCTTCTATAATGTCGATACCTTCTTCTCTACACTTTTTCATCCAGGCCTGACAGAGGCGCGCCGGATGCAATTGCCCCTCCCATTTATGCTTCACAAACTGCGCGGAGGAATGGCTCGGGAAAAAGGCCGGCGCGGACGTAAAATAATCCTTGCCCACAATCGATTTCAAGTGCTCATTGGCCTCCTCCATGCGTGGGATATAGTCTCCCGCTTTGTATTTTTGCCCTTCAAAAAACAGTTCTCCGGCTGGCACATCGCGGTAGTGAATCTCGTCGGCCGGAAACAACTTGCGCATCAGTTCCAGTCCCTTCCACCGCTTTTCCACCAGAGATAAAATGGAGTCCCAGCCCTCCTGCTGAACATCATTGAGCAATTCCGAAAGGCTGGATATACAGGCCATACCTGCATTGCGGGTGCTGGCTTTCCGTTGTAAAACTTGTTTCTCTATTATGCATATAGATAGTCTGGGATTATCTTTTGCCAAATAGTAGGCCGTGGCCAGCCCGGAAAAGCCGCCGCCAATAATCAGCACATCATACTGCTTTCGAAATAAATCCCGTTCCCAGAAACTCCATTCCATATTCAAATAAATCTTATTTTTGGACCTAAAGGCTGAATCATGATACAAAGAAAACAAACTTTATTTTTTATTCTGGCTTTCATCGTCGTAGCCCTAACATTTATATGGCCATTTGCGACAAGTACAGAGAGTCCGCATCCTTACTTTTCGGATGATGAAGCGTATACACTGTCGGATCATATGGCTTTGGTCGTTGCCGTTTGCCTGTCCTTATTTGTCCTGATTGTAAGCATTTTTAGTTACAAGAACCGATCTCTGCAAATAAGTATTGCCTGGGTAGGCCTGCTGTTATGCTTATTTATTCCCGCATTAGCCTGGATCTTTTTTTATTCCGAACAGCCCAGTCCGGATATTGCCGCCGATTTGAACCTGCACATAAGTCCCTTTTTGTATGTTCCGGCCATTATTTTGATCTATTTGGGCATCCGGGGCGTCAAGTC
>CAZVFU010000140.1:0-4639 GCA_964626595.1 uncultured Saprospiraceae bacterium | reverse complement strand
TAAAGCAACGCCTGGGCCCCTCCCAGCGCTAACCGAAAGCACATAAAATATTCAAAATTGTTCGTTGCCCAATCCCAAATCGATTTTTTTCACTATCTTAAACAATTATATTTCAAAACACCAAAATCAAGACGCCATGAAGCAACTTCTACCAATAATTATTTTAAGTTTGTTTACTTTATCGGCATTCGGGCAAATTTTTGTTAAGCCTGACGCCTCCGGAACTGGAGACGGGAGCAGTTGGGCTGATGCCTACACAGAACTTTCGGATGCCTTATCTGTCGCAGCAGAGGGCGATGAGATTTGGGTGGCAGAAGGAACATACCTACCCGGAGGAGAAAATGCGAACCGAGATGCACTTTTTTTCCTGGATGCTAACATTAAACTCTACGGCGGCTTTACCGGCACCGAATCCACGCTATCAGACCGGGGTAGCTACCAGGATCACCCCACTATTCTATCAGGCGATGTCAATGGAGATGACATCTTAAATAATTTTACAGATAATCGGGAAGACAATTGTCGCCACATCATGTGGACGGATACAAATATTACAAATGAGACGGTTATTGATGGCTTTTTCTTCCAAAACGGGCATACCGAGGGTGGCGATGGCAGCGGAAACGACAGACGCGGCGGAGCTATTTTAAGCTATGGTGCGCCCATCATACAAAACTGCAGCTTCACGCAGAATTACGGGTACTTTGCAGGAGCCGTCTATCCACGGGGCAGTTTTGCTACAGGTTTCCGAATCTTAAACTGTGATTTTAATGAAAATGAAGGCCGCTCTGGAGGCTGTATTTATGTAGTCTCTCTCAACGCAGGACTCATAGAAAATTGTTCTTTTACAAATAATAATGCCGTATTTGGAACAGGGATTTATAACGCATCTTCTATAGATACAATCCGAAACTGCACTTTTGAAAACAATAATGCGGGACCTGATGGACGAGGTGCCGGTATTTACACCAGTGAGGTGTTCTGCCTGATCGAGAATTGCACTTTTAACGATCTTATCGCCTCAGACAGGACAGGAGCCGGTATTCACGCCACCAGCGGAGATGATCCCTCAGAAGTATTGATCCGAAATTGTAGCTTTAATCGATGCGAAGCCAACTGGGGAGGAGCTGTGGCTGCATATTCTGAAAATACCGAAATCACAGTTGAAGATTGCGATTTCAACTTCAATACAGGTTTTGCAAATGGCGGGTGTCTCACCATTGCTTTTGCAGCAACCGTTAATCTCAAAAACTGCATGATGTCTGAAAATAATGCGCGATTTGGAGGAGCTATTTTTATGCAAAATGATTCTAGTGCTCTGATTGCAGAAAGCAGCAACTTTTTATCAAATTTATCCGAAAGTAGTGGGGGCGCTTTTCACTCGAGTAGCGGATGCTTTCTCGATTTTCAGAACTGCTACTTTGAAAACAACGCTACCTCTACCAACGCGACGGGGAGTGGAGGAGCGATTAGCTTTATCGAGGACTCTTTGGATTTGGCCCGGATCAATATTGCCCAGTGTCAGTTTATTGGAAATTTTGCCAATGGAGAAGGGGGAGCTATTCGTCTGCAAAATACGGATGCATATATTGAAAACAGCGTTTTTGCCTTTAATATGACGGGAATAGACGGATCCGGAGGCGCTATCATTAATAATGGTGCCTTTAGTGGAGTGGAAATAGGGTCCCCACTACGTTTGGTAAATAATACGTTCTCATTGAACCAAGGTGGAGAAGCAGACGGAATTCTTCTGTGGGCTGACCCTCAGGGCGCATCATCCGTCTCCCTGCAAAACAATGCGTTTTACCATTTAGCGGGTATTGACATCGGTATTCAGGATGGAGCACCCAACATTAATTCCACTGGAGGCAATGTTTCTCTGAACACAAGTGCAGAAACCTATTTGACAAGCGACAGCGACATCCTGGGTGCCGATCCACTTTTTAACGATCTCAACCTTCTTGATTTTAGACTTCTGGAAAATAGTCCATGTATTGATGCTGGCATTTCAGAAAATGCGCCTATTAAGGATATAGAAGGAAATGACCGTGATGATAGCCCCGATGCTGGGGCATATGAGTATCAAATAATCAATTCTTCGGATGACCCTATCGTCTTCTCGAGCAAGCTCACCGTTTTCCCCACCGTCACAAATGGAGAAGTTCAACTAATGAGCCGAACCCTGGAACCGACAAAGTCAGCTTTTGTGAGTATTTTTGATCAGGAAGGAAGACGAGTTTACGAGCGAAAGCTTGCCACAGGATCATCCCAAATCCGTGAAAATTTGAACTTGGGAGTGCTCCATCCGGGAACATATATCATCGAACTTACGGTTGATGGTCAAAGCCAAACCCAACGAGTAATAAAAAAGTGACACTAAAGGGAGCCACGATTATGAGGGTCATTTTGCCCCCTTTTTAAAGGTAGGCAGCATTTTTTCATACGAATCCGTCTGATTAGTATACAAGCTATCAAAGGAATATCTTGGCTTTTTCAGAAATAGTTTGTATCTTCCACTTTAGAATTCCATAGAATAATCGCTATGGGTCCTAACCTAAAATCCGAAAGTCAACATAGACTAAGGGCAATATTTTTTTAAACAAAACAACTATCGATTATGACCCAACAACTACGAAAATTACTTATTCTGGCTGTATTTTTTATCAGCTCAGGTGCCTTGCTACAGGCGCAAATTTATGTTAATGCTACTGCTTCTGGGGCAAACGACGGATCTTCATGGGCAGATGCCTACACAGATCTTAACGATGCTTTAGCTTCTGCAGCAGCTGGTGATCAGGTTTGGGTAGCCGCAGGTACTTATGTGCCCGGAACCGATCCTGATAATTCCTTTTATAACTTATCAGACGGTGTAGAGCTTTATGGTGGTTTTAATGGCACAGAAGCCGCACTTGGCGACCGAGATGTCGCAGCCAATGAAACGATCCTTTCCGGAGACGTTAATGGCGATGATGTGATCGGAGATTTCAATACCAATCGGGGAGACAACATTTCAACGATTGTCTTTGCTGACACAACGATTACAGCATCTACCCGTCTTGATGGCTTTACGCTTTCAGGTGGTGATGGCCTATTTGCTGATGACTTCGACCAATTGTTTTTGTCATCAGGAGCTGCTGTTTTGGCTCAAGGGCCACTTCAGATCGCAAACTGTAATTTTACTGATAATAAATCCGGACGTGGAGGTGCATTGAGTTACCGCACAGGAGATATTACGGGTTTTTCAGTCGAAAATTGCACATTTGATGGTAACTTAGCTCGAACTGGTGGTGCTGTTTATTTGGCAGGAGCCTCTGGTGGTCATTTTGCAGATTGTCAGTTTTTAAACAATGTCGTCGAACCAGATGTAGATAGTGCTGGAGCACTTCTGGGTGGCTTTGGTGCTGGTGTTCTACAAATTAGCGTAATCGACACCTTTATTAATTGCACATTCTCTGGAAACTCGAACCTTCAACGCGTTGGAGGTGGAATGTTCACTCAGGATGCATTTGTCGTTGTGGACAACTGTACATTCGACAGTAACGAAGCCAATGATGGAGGTGGAATATACATTACTTCAGTAGATGAAGAAATAGAATGTTTCATATCTAACTCAACATTTACCAACAACTTTGCAGGCCGCTTAGGTGGTGCAAGTTGTGTGGCAGGCGGAACCATCGGCTGGGATAATTGCACCTTTGAAGATAATGAAGCCCCTAGTGGTGGTGGAGCCTTTTTCTTCTTTGAAGGTATCGTTAATGTTATACAAAACTCGAACTTTGCACGAAACATCTCTGATTTCGGTGGCGTCATGCGATCACAAGGAGATGAGTCAATTTGGATTGATAATGAATATCAAGGCAATATTGGAAATAGCGCAGGTGCGGCTTTATGCTTTACATTTGAAGCAACCGGCGAAATTCTTGGCGGAACCTTTTTCGAGAATAATGGAGACTTCGGTGGCGCTGTATTTACCGGTTTTGGTACCGAGCCTGTTCCAGTTTCTTTGTCTCAGGTTACATTTAGAGAAAATACGGCGGGCTCATCTGGAGGTGCCATTCAAGCTCAAAATATCAGTAACCTAATTGTAGACTCATGTATTTTTGAGGCAAACGTGGCAGAAGCATTAGGAGGAGCAATAAACGCTTCGGGAGACTCCTTAGACCTAGGTACTACGGTTATTGACAAATCTACTTTCTTAGCAAACGTAGGAAACCAAGGAGCTGCTGTTAACAACATCAGTAATAGAATGGATATTACAAATTCTCTTTTTGCCTACAATGAAACTGGTGAAGATGGAATCGGAGGAGCTTTTTCTGAAAATATGGCTAGTTTCGCCACTCCTCAGGCTGTATCATTAACAAATAATACCTTTGCGTTCAATACGGCTCAAACTGGAGCTAATGTATCACAATGGCAAACTCCGGAAGAACCGAATATTATTAGTACTATGACTATGCAGAATAATATTCTTGCTAGCCCCATTTTGGGACCTAATTACCAAATTGAAGTTGCAGGCATAGAACCTGAATTGATTTCAAATGGAGGAAACGTGCTCACAGATGCATCTTTAGGAGCCGCAGCAACTGCTGATGACCTTCAAGATGTCGCAGATTTGGCTTTCATGTCTGCATTTGAGTTT
>CAZVFU010000139.1:0-4698 GCA_964626595.1 uncultured Saprospiraceae bacterium | reverse complement strand
GAACTGAAAATGAAGTGAAGAGAATATTAGTAGAATACGGTCTTCTCAGCAAGGTGTGACACAGAAACTAGAAACGAATCAGTAAAAAAAATTGAGCTGTCGATCAAAGTCTCTAAACCCATCTTGAGGTATCGTTTTGGTGAAAGTTATTTGCGGTTGAAATGCAAAAAAATGAGCAAGACCTTTTCATGCTCCAAATAGACCCGCTCAGTTTCGAAAGTTGCCCTTTGCAAAGTTATTTTATGTCAACGAATAGAAGTATGAGGTGGGCACTTTAAGTAAAAAAATATGAAGTAAAACAGGAAAAACGGCTGCGATTTTTCCATCCTTACGCAGAACTAATGCACTTGGGCGAACTCAATCGAAGGTGATCAGGATTTTTGGCGTCTTGTAAACGATTAATTGCGCTTATTTTTTCATCTTATCGCGGTAATGTTATTTCAGCCGAACTGAGATGTATATATTTGCAAAAAAATATGTGTTATGAGTTACGAAATGAAAGGCAAGCTTCACAAAAAGTTTGACACCGATCAGAAAACAGATACGTTTCAAGCTCGCGATTTTGTAGTACTGCAAGAAGATGAACGATATCCACAGTATATAAAATTTCAATTAGTGCAAGATCGCTGTAGCCTTATCGATAATTTTGAGGAAGGACAGGATGTAGTTGTACATTTTGATTTGCGCGGACGAGAATGGAACGATAAGTATTTTACGAACTTGAATGCCTGGAAAGTACAAGCTCCTGAGGGCGTGGAACAGGCGACTAGCTCTGATGTGCCGGATCTCAATGAGGCTGATGTGCCTGGCCAGGAGTCCAGCTCCGGTGGTGCTCCATCTTCTGAGGATTCCGGTGATGAGGATGATTTACCATTCTAATGCGTCCTTTTCTCAAGGTGTATCAACGAAAAAGCGGCTCATTCCTGATAGGAGAGCCGCTTTTTTGAATTTAATCTTCATAGAGATCTAATATTTGCTGCGCGTGGTCTTTCGTTTTAACCTTTTTGACTACATGCTCAATTTTCCCTTCTTCATCGATGACAAAAGTGGTGCGATGAACACCTTCGTATTCTCGACCCATAAACTTCTTAGGGCCCCACACCTCGTAGGCTTGCATGGTCGATTTGTCTTCATCGGCCAATAAATCAAAAGGAAGTTGGTACTTATCGATAAATTTATTGTGCTTTTTGAGACTATCTGGCGAAACACCTAGGACTTTAAAACCTTTGTCCTTTAAAACATCAAACCCATCTCGAAGACTGCAGGCTTCCTTAGTGCAGCCGGGCGTATCATCTTTGGGGTAGAAATACAGAATCAGTTTATTCCCTTTGTAATCAGATAGACTTACCTCTGAACCATCCTGAATCTGTCCTTCAAACCCAGGTGCGGCTTGTCCCGCTTCTAATGTTGTCATACTTTTTCTTTTTGTAATAGACTTTCTGGCCTATTTGTTCAGTCCATTTGCAAGAAGGTGATACGTACTCGATTGCCCCCACCGGTCCGAAACGACAATTTTTAGTGTATCCCTGGCTGTCCAATCGATGGGAACATCAAAGCCAACACGCTGGTATTTTTTGTCATAGGAGTAGGGTAGGAAGTGATTTCGATAGAAAATATTGATACGAATATCTTTTATCCGAAAGGCGCTCTCCGTTTGGGGTTTAACTTGAAAAAAGGCCCGTTGGCCGGGTCGAACCGTATTCATTCGAGTCTGAATCTCCGGAGGAGGTCCAGGCAGGCACATTCGATAATCTCCTTCCTGGTTTATCCATACTACAAAATCATCCTCTTCCCATCCACCACCTACGTCTATCCACCTTCCCCCATCAAAGCGGCCGACAAATACTTTATCGCGCAGTGAGTCAGGCCATTCTGTGGCTTGAGTAAACCGTAGCTCAGCTCTTTTATGAAAGGGGTGGCAGTCGGTCTCGACCGTAGCTGTGGGTAATAGTTGACTATTTTGGATTTCGCAGACTGACGAAATGCGAATGGGATGTGAGGAGTAAAAGGTCTGACTGGGGGCAGTAAAGGATATATAGTTGTCGGAGTAGCGGTACGTCTGAAAGGGACTGACTTGCTCCCCGGACTTAGGTTCCGGCTTTGGTGCAGATTCCGGTGACCGCCCCTCAAGAACAAACTCTACTTTTGATGTTGTGCCCTCAATGCCACTCAACTCCATTTCGATTCGATGCGAACTGCTGTCTAATACAAGGACGGTTCCCCGCTCTCCATCGAAGCGCAGACAGCTCGCCTCTTGATGGGGTCGGGCAAATAGAGAATGCGTGCTTTGCTTTGTTCCACAATACAGTGGATAGTCCACATGCGCATTAATGTATCGATTGAGATGAAAGGGAAGACTATCCATGCAAACCGCATAATGCAGCGTGCCATTGACGTAGCTTTCCAGAGCGTAGAGTCCATTTTTATTCCTCCAGCGATTAAACGGATGAATGGCCTGAATCGCCCAGCCATATCGTCCGGGGGGGACTTTTAATTTTCCTGCGCGGGGCTTAAAATCTCCCATGTGGTTTACCAATGTATAAGTCCTATCCTGCAAGACACCTCCTCCATCTGTGAATTGGTATAAGATAAGTTTGCGCGCATAGGGTTTGCTTCCCTTTTGATATGGAAAATGCCAGTGAAGAGGGTTGATCGGTGTTTCCGATTCGGTATGCCGAACCTCGAAATGAAGGTGTGGTCCCGCCGATGATCCGCTGTTGCCCATAAACCCGATCGTATCTCCACGCGCTACACACCAACTTTCGGCCAGTGGGTAGAGATCAAAGTGAGCGCTATGATGTTTTTTTTGAAAATCGCTGATACGAGATTCAATATCCGGGTGAAAGCGGTCGAGATGGGCATAAACCGTGCTGTAGCCATTGGGGTGCGCAATATAAATAGCGCGACCGTATCCAACGGCACTGATGCGAATGCGTTCCAGATACCCGTCCGCGGCAGCCAAAATAGGATCGCCACCTCGACCATCTCGACTTTTGATATCAATACCTGTATGGAAATGGTTTGATCGGAGTTCCCCGAAGGTTCCCGAAAGTCGTATTTCGCCTCCAATAGGGCTTATGAAAGTAGGCCTTTCCTGGCCTTTTAGCCCGGCAAGGGTTAGGAGGATAAGTAAGAGCGTATAGTGTGGTTTCATGCCACAGCGAATGTACGAAATATGACTGGCAGTGTGGCTTGCCCGCGCCAGTTTCAAGCGCAAGATGCTGTGATCCGGAGCTTGCTTGAATTAGGCTGTACACTGAATTCCGTTATTAAAATCAATAGCTGCATGGCTCAAATATTGATCGAATTTTTCGGTGTTTGTATCCAATACAAACCTGCACTGCAGAAGTTGAATGAGGTGTTTTGCCATTCAAAGTACTATGCAAGGGAGGGATGTCCTAAAGTGTCTAAAAATTGTATATTTATCTAAAATCATAGATAAATGGAAAAGTACAGCTGTTTTAGAAGAAATGTCTAAAAGAATTGTGCAGTAAGGCTTTAGAATAAAAAACTGGGAATATGTTGAAGGAGACGGATAAAGACGCAATTCAATCAAAGCTAATTGATTTCATTTATGAAAAGGTCGGTGAAGGTGCTGACGCGAAGAGAATGATGGCTGAATTGCTAGGCCTGAGCACACATGCCTTATATAAAAGACTAAATGGACGAACCTATTTTACCATGCGTGAGGTGGCTGTTCTCATTAATACCTTTCAATTGTCATTTGATGAAATGGTGATTGACGACCCCTTTTATGCTAAAGTTATTCTAAACTCCCAAAAAGCGCCTGTCTTGAGTGTAGAAGATTACTTGCTGCAATTGCAGCATTTGATGGATTCTATGCTTCCTTTTCAGGATGTTCAGGTGACATACGCAGCTTCAGAAGTTCCTATTTTTTATTACTTCAATAAGCCGCATTTAGGTTGTTTTAAGTTGTTTGCCTTTGCTAAACATGTTTGGAATATATCTTCACTCCAGGTGGAGGATGAATTTCGGATGGTATTATTTAGTGAGGCCCTGATCGAAAAAATGCAAAATTTATGGAATAGCTATCGGCAAATCCCTTCCATGGAAATATGGTCCCCTCAGATGTGGTTGACGACTTTGAGCCAGCTCGAATATTATATTGACCGAGATTTATTCTTCTCCAAGCAGGAGGCTTTTCTCATATTGAGTGAAATTCAAGAAGTGTTGATTGAAATACAAGGATTTATTTTGGAAGGGTCGAAAGCGCCCGAAATGCTACCCAAACCTACATTCCATGTGCTGGATAATCGCTTATTATATTCAAATAACCTGATACGAGTACGTAAATCCCAGCAAGAGACCTTATTCATTACCCATGATAACCCTAACTATCTGTACTCAGAGGAGGAGGAGTTGCTGTCGTATACGAATATTTGGTTTGACAAACTCCTGCTTGCCTCGGAGAGTCTAAAGCGGAAAAAGCAAATCGATGACTTTTTTGCACTTACCTGGAGCCGAATAGAAGCCTTGCGTTTCAAAATTGAAATTTGAAGGCTTTGCATTTTTTGTAGTATAAATTTCATAGGGCAGGTCTGGGATGAAACACAGCTGGGTGGTAGGAGTTAAATTCTCGAGGTTTAGACCGGGGCTCCTCATTCCAGGCATTCGTTTTGCGATAGCGTATTCTATGGTTAAACCAAATAAATTAGCACCTAATTATGCTGCATATTT
>CAZVFU010000138.1:0-4813 GCA_964626595.1 uncultured Saprospiraceae bacterium | reverse complement strand
AGTTGTTTCGCTGTTGAAATACTGGAGGAGACATCTTTCTCCTCTTTGGCATTGGACCTTAGACCTTCTTTGACCGACGACTATGTATTATTCACCGCGAAGTCGCGAAGGGCGCAGAGAATGTACCTTGCCTCAGATTTTGAGCCTTCGTATTTGGACTTTGGACTTTCGACTTTCTGTGAATGCTTAACCTTGGTTTACTTTATCCTTTATCCTTCGATTACTTTATCCTTTATCCTTGCCCACTTTAACCTTATTTCGCGTGAGGGATAGTAAGGGCGCGAAGCCATGCGAGCGGTGCGGAAGATCGCCTTTGGCGATTTCGAGCACGGAACCCCTGCATAGCCCGACCCCGAGGTGTCCGCCTTTCAGCGGACCCTCGAGGGGCACGCCCTAAAAAACAAAATTTGTATATTGAAAAAAAATCTATGGAGCCGAATGTATATTTTGTAGCTGAAGAATTTCCTCAACGAATTCAGTCGATCTCAGAGGATGACCAAGCCCAATGGGGGAAAATGACACCTCAACATATGGTAGAGCATCTGGGAAGTGTTTTTTTGATTGGGTCGGGTAAAATACGGGTGCCCGGCCTGCCCAATGAGAAGCAAAAGGATATGTATCATCTGCTGACCAATGGTCAGTTAAAATTTAAGCCGGAAACGAAGAGTCCTGTTTTGCCTGAGCATCTGCTACCGCTTCGGTTTCCCACCCTTGACAAGGCGAAAGAGGCATTGCAAAAGGCGATCCTGCAATTCTTTGAGGCTTTCGAAGCGAAACCGGACCAGCGCATTGAGCACCCGGTATTTGGCCTACTTACCTATGGGGAGTGGCTAGAATTTCACGAGATGCACGTTAAACATCATCTTCGACAGTTTGGATTAATGCAGATAGGGAGCGAGGAGTAAATAGACTCCAGCACCGGAAATAAACCCCATGAAGGCCAGAAAGCTGAGACGTTTGAAATACCAAATAAAGTCTATTTTCTCCATACCCATGGCGGCCACACCGGCTGCTGAGCCAATGATCATCATACTCCCTCCTGTACCGGCGGAGTAGGCGATAAAATGCCATATCCGATCGTCCATAGGTAAATCATACATTCCCATACTGGCGGCAACCAGGGGCACATTATCAAAAAGAGCGGAGAACATCCCCATAAGTATAATAACTACATCTCGATTTGGAATATAGGTATCGAGTTGATCGGCCAAAGTATGTAAAATGCCGAGCGACTCCACTGCAGCCACAGCTAATAGTATACCCAAAAAGAACAGAATGGAAGGCATTTCTATTTTTGTCATCGCTCGTTGTGCAGAAAAGTAATAGCGTTTTTTATTGTCAAAGGGTTTATAGGGCTTTATGTATTCAGCGACCATCCAAACGATAGCAAGTGAGAGCATCATGCCCATGTAAGGAGGAAGGTGCGTCAAGGTTTTGAAAATGGGAACGAAAACCAAACCTGAGATTCCGATAAAAAACATGGTTTTACTCGAGTCCAGTTTCTTCTCGCCTGCAACATCTGGACCTAGATTTAGAGTAGCAGTGATGTCTCCTCGAAAGGGTTTCATGCGCGCCGCTAGAAAGGTGGGCACTAGCATGCACACAATAGACGGCAGAATCAGGTTTTTAATGAGCCCAATCGTGCTTACTTTGTCGTTAATCCAGAGCATGGTGGTAGTCACATCTCCGATGGGTGACCAGGCTCCGCCGGCATTGGCAGACAATACAGCCATGGACAAAAACCATATCCGCTCTTTGCGACGAGGAACGATACGGCGAAGGAGCGAGACGATGACGAGTATGGACGCTAAGTTATCAAGGGTGGCCGATAGAAAAAAGGCCATGATGCTTATGATCCAAAGGAGTTTCGCCTTATTGCGTGTTTTGATTTGATTGGTGATGATGGAAAAGCCATTGTGCAACTCGATGAGTTCGATAATCGTCATCGCTCCAATCAGGAAAAACAAAATTTCGGCTGTGCTACCCAAATGGTGAAGAAGCGAATCTTTGAGTTCCACTTCTTCCATGTGGTAGTTGAAGCTGGGAAGCTCACCCCACGAAATAAAGGCCCAGCATAATGCTGCCATGAGCAGTGCGGGGACGGTTTTATCTAACTTGAGGGGATGCTCAAATACGATTAGGGTATAGCCCACCAGAAACGTAATGATAACGGCTGATAACATAGCTAGGGTGTTCGTTTTCTCAAATGGATCTCTGAATATATGAGCATCCGGGAATTTAATGGCAATTTTACACTTTTTCCCGTCTAAAATGCCAGCTGCATGTGTTTTTCTGCATGAATTTAACGAAGTTTTTTTATTTCACTGGGGATATTACATAAGGATTGTATTTTTGCGGAAAGTTATAAAATGGGATCATGCATATAGGAGACGTTCGTTTTGGAGATTTCCCTTTGTTTTTAGCACCTATGGAGGATGTGAGTGACCCTCCTTTTCGCGCCTTGTGCAAGGAGCAGGGCTGTGATATGATGTATACCGAGTTCGTCAGTGTCGAAGGCTTAATTCGAGATGCGGAAAAGAGTGTGCAAAAATTGGATATCTATCCATATGAACGCCCTATCGGTGTTCAGATTTTTGGAGCGGAAAAAGACTCTATGATGCGCGCTGCCGAAATCGTTGAGGAAGCAGGTCCCGAAGTATTAGATATCAATTACGGCTGTCCGGTAAAAAAGGTGGTGTGCAAAAATGCAGGAGCAGGGATATTGCGCGACATAGACGCTATGGTTGAATTGACGGATGCGGTGGTAAAATCAACCTCCTTACCAGTAACGGTGAAAACCAGATTGGGATGGGATGATGATACAAAGTATATCGTGGAAGTGGCAGAACGTCTTCAGGATGTTGGGATTCAGGCGATTGCTATTCATGGACGTACTCGGAAACAAATGTATAAGGGCGAGGCGGATTGGCGATTAATTGCCGAGGTGAAAAACAATCCACGGATTCATATTCCCGTGATCGGTAATGGAGATATTGATTCTCCGGAGAAGGCCCTGAAGTATAAAAATAAGTATGGAGTGGATGGCATCATGATTGGGCGGGCCAGCATTGGGTATCCATGGATTTTTAGAGAGATTAAGCATTTTGTTCAAACGGGTGAGCATCTGCCTCCTCCTACTGTCGAAGAGCGAGTAGCCGCCGCCCGCCAGCATTTCACCCATTCGGTGGAATGGAAAGGCGAGAAATTAGGTATCCTTGAAATGCGCAGGCACTATACCAATTACTTTAAAGGATTTTCAAACATTAAGTCTTATCGAACCCGACTTGTAACAGCAGACGATGCCTCTGAAGTGCTTGATACCTTAAGCGAAATCAAGGAGGTATATACTTCTGAAAATTTGATCGGGGCATGAAAGGTAGGACGCCATTTTCGCTTTCTGAGGCGGAACGAAATTTGTTTTCTCGTATTGGACAAATAGCAGCCAGCTTAGGGCAAGAAGCCTATGTGGTCGGAGGCTTTGTTCGCGATCGACTTCTGAATAGAAATCAGAATCGCAAGGAGCAAGATATCGATATCGTCACAGTAGGGGATGGGCCGGCATTGGCTCAAGCCGTAGCTGATGCGCTTCCCGGAGTTTCAAAAGTAAGTATCTTTAAGCGCTTTGGAACGGCCATGATTCAAAAGGGAGATTGGGAATTAGAATTCGTCGGTGCCAGAAAAGAATCTTATGTATCCGATTCGCGAAAGCCGGAAGTAGAGCCGGGTACCCTCGAGGATGATCAATTCCGTCGCGATTTTACGATTAATGCGATGGCAATCAGCCTCCAGGAGGCAACCTTCGCCGAACTCCTCGATCCTTTTCAGGGAAGAGAAGATCTGGAAAAGAAAATAATCCGCACGCCGCTGCCGCCGGATGACACCTTTTCAGATGATCCTTTACGGATGATGCGCGCCGTTCGCTTTGCTGCGCAACTCGATTTTCGGATTCACGAAGATACATTTCGGGGCATCCGAGAGCAGGCTGATCGTCTATCAATTGTATCCGCTGAGCGCATTACCACCGAACTTCAAAAGATTATTGGATCAACTAAGCCATCCATCGGATTTCAATTGCTATCTCAGGCTCAGCTTCTGGGGCAATTTTTCCCTGAAATGGAGGCGCTCCACGGGGTAGATGAGCGAAAAGGAATTCGACATAAAGATAATTTTTACCATACCCTTGAAGTGTTGGATAATGTGGCCGAAAAATCGGACTCGGTCTGGTTGCGGTGGGCAGCCATTCTCCACGATATCGCCAAGCCCCCTACCAAACGCTTTCACCCTAAAAGTGGCTGGACTTTTCACGGGCATGATGCGGTCGGAGCGAAGATGGTTCCTAAGATTTTCAAGCGACTCCGATTGCCCCTGGATCATAAAATGAAGTTTGTCCAAAAACTGGTCCGCTTACACTTGCGTCCCATTAGTCTGACCAAGGCAGATATCTCCGATGCAGCCGTGCGCCGCTTACTCTTTGATGCCGGCGAGGACATCGACGAATTGATGCTTTTGTGTGAGGCCGATATCACGTCCAAGAATCCCCGCCGAGTGGAGCGGTATCTTCAAAATTACGAGCGCCTGCGGTCAAAAATTGAAGAAGTGGAGGAGAAAGATCGCCTTCGCCAATGGGAACCTCCCATTGGAGGAGAGGAAATCATGGCCGCCTTTAATTTGAAGCCCTCAAGGGCTGTAGGCGAGATCAAAACCGCTATCCGCGAGGGCATTCTCGATGGCGATATTCCGAATGAAAAGGAAGCCGCCTGGACCTACATGTTGGAAAAGGGACGGGAATTAGGTTTGACTGCTGTGTTGGAAA
>CAZVFU010000137.1:0-4814 GCA_964626595.1 uncultured Saprospiraceae bacterium | reverse complement strand
GGCATCTTCGGAGATCACTGTTCGCCAATTTCCGACACCACCATTCTTTCCTCTATGGCTTCGGCTACAGATCATATTGATCACGTTCGAACACAACTGCCCTATGCTCTTCTTCTCGGGGGCGTCAGTAGTATTTTTTACCTCATTTTAGGTTATACCCTTTAAAATTAGCTGCTTTACATCTATTATTTTATGCTTCAAGCATCATTTACTGTACAATTGGTATAATAAATAAGACATAGCTCCAAAAACTTCACACTTAAAAGACAACTTATTTTACTTTTGAACTTTTAAACAACCGACGAGTTTTTTATCTTTAATATGATCCAATCCTTGAATAAACAATCTTTCTTGGTTTTTATATCCCTACTACTCCTTGTAGCGAGTGGATACCTCTACTTAGAGGTTTTTAGAGGAGGTTCGAAAGTCTCAGAAGAGAAAGCAGTAAAAACAGAAAAACTTAATTCAGCCCCTAACAGTGCAGTGGGGGGAACGCGGTCGGTACGACTCATGGCTTCGGATGGTCATTATTACGAGTTTACTCTTCCGGAAGAATGGAAAGCCGACATTTCCCCTTTTTCGCCACCCGGCTCCCCCGCTGTAAATCAAGGGTTCCGCATTGATCTGGTGCAGGGGGAAAAGGGGTTGAACTACAGTTGGTACTCTCCTATCAAATATCATTTTTATCTGGGAGAAGTCGGAAAATATCTCAGCCAACAACGAGCGCCCCTAACGCCTCTGGCTTTGCTCGAATCTTTTTTTGGACATCAGCCAGACTCCTGCCAACGCATCGACAAACCTTCGAAAAATTGGAATCGGAGAAAGAATCATCCAGTGGAACATTATTCTGAAGTATTAACCGAATGGTATAAAGTCGAAGGGCGGGCACAGCCTATCTATTATTATATAAAAATTGAAAAAGCTCCTACTCCTGGAGTATATGGAGACCTGGGTAGTTGGACTTTTTCCGGCTTTCGATTTGAAATACCTGCAGGTGAAAAGCTAAGCGAAAAGAACATGAAGCCTGCCCAAATTTTCTATCGAACTTTAAAAGAGATAAAGGAAGAGAAATCGCCCAGCAAAAGTTAAGTATCCTAAAGCATAATCAGCGGTAAGTAGACCTCTTGATCGTCGTAGGTCACACGAAGCAAATATCGGCCGGCGGGCAGTGGAGTTCTTGAAAGCGTCAGTAGAAAGCTATCGCTGCTTTTCAACCAACTGCCCAAAGGATAAACCTGACCGGCCATGTTTATCCATGCCAATTCTACTTCCCCTCGATAAGTGTCAGTCCAAATCCATTCGGCTTGATTCCCGACCAGCGGATTCGGACTCAAGCTCATGGTGGCCGATTCCAAAGCCCATTCCGCTGTTGACCAAGAAACCGTGTTGGACGTTTGTAATTTGCCTGATTCATTCCAGGCTTCTATAGTAAACTCATAATCCTCACCGGCACGCAGACCCAATCGATGTCGTGTTTTATCCTCGGGAAATGACAGCTGCCGGTTTCCAAAAATACCCGAATTGACTTCCCTGACCTTCAAACGATATTCTGTAAGCTCATCGATGCCACCCGACCAATTTAAGTCTACCGTATAGGGAAAAGGTGAATCTACCGCCTCAAGAATCAGCGTATCTTGCCCCCCTGCACTACAGCCATCCATTCTGGATCGCAAATCAGATCGCCATTCGTTTAATTGACCATATAGCTCCTGCCCCGGGCAAGCGGTAGCACAGCCATCTCGATGACCAGACACCCCCAAAAGGTCTAAGCCTGAGGAGGCGTGAATGCTCCGACTTTGCGGAGACACCTCCCACTTGCAGGCTGCGTAGGCTGCCAGATCTACCCAAGATACGCGAGCGGCAGAAGCCGGTGCCACATTGGTAAATGTACCCAAAACACACATGCCCATCGCATCTTGGTTTTGAGCACAAAAATGGGCTCCTTGAATATCGTCAGCCCGTCCCAAATAAATTTCACCATTCGGATCAATCAAGTAATGATACCCAATATCAGCCCAACCGCGTCCATTGACGTGAAAGTCCCAAATCGATCGCACCACCGCCGCCCAATCAGAGGAACTATTAGGTCCTGCCGAATGATGGACAATCAAGTGCGTGGGTTCATTTTTAACGGGTGTCTGAGTGGTCGGACAGTTACTACACCATTCAGCACGCTCTTGAATATCCGGTTGGGGACAATCGCAGTCTTCTTCCCGCAAATCCGCTTCCTGGTATTCCAAAGGGCTGCTGGACCCCGGATAATACCGATGGTAAAAAACGCCCCCCCTCAGCTCGCCGACCGAACGCAGATAAAGTGTATCGATTTGGCCTTGTTCGGAAAACTGCAGCTTGGAAAAGTACGACTCCTCATAAGATAAGTGATCATCTAAAGCAATGGGCGCCCAGGGGGCAGTTGACGAAAAACGCCATTGCATATTCGCCATATCTAGAGGTGAAGCTTCCACAAAGTAAGACAAATGCGGATTGTCTTTCGCTTCGTGGGGAATCCGGATTTCGTCTTCCGCTTGCAATCGCAAGCTATAGTCTACACTTATATGTGTTCCCCTTTGGGCACTCAAGCAAGATGTTAGGAAAAAGCAAAAGAATAAAATACTAGTTGTTTTCGTCATCTTTTTTCTTTGGGAAAAACTCGTTTGCTCCTTCTAGAACGGATGTTACTACATCGGGGTTGAGTAAAGTGGAAGTATCCCCCAATCGATCTGTATCGCGAGAAGCAATTTTTCTCAAAATACGCCGCATAATCTTGCCTGATCGCGTTTTGGGCAACCCTTCGACGAACTGTATACGCTCCGGCTTTGCTATAGGGCCAATTTCTTTATTTACGGTGTTCAAAATTTCATCGCGTAAAGCCTGCGGACTTCGCACCTCATCCTCCACTATAATATAGGCGTGAATCCCCTGTCCTTTTATATCGTGTGGGTAACCTACCACCGCCGACTCCACGACGCGAGCATGGGTATTGATAGCATCTTCCACTTCGGCCGTTCCTAAACGGTGGCCCGAGACATTGATAACATCATCGACCCGACCGATAATTCGATAGCGGCCATCCGCATCGCGTTTGGCTCCATCACCTGTGAAGTACATGTTCTCAAACGCCGAAAAATATACTTGTTTACAACGTTTGTGATCACCATATACCGTTCGCAGCATAGACGGCCAGGGAAACTGGATACAAAGCAAGCCCTCCGTATTATTTTCTTCAATGATATTGCCCTCCTGATCCAGCAAAATAGGCTGCACGCCTGGAAGCGGTTGAGCCGCAAAAGATGGCTTTAATTTTTGGTGGGCGCCCGGTATGGGAGAAATCATGATCCCTCCGGTCTCTGTCTGCCACCAGGTATCTACAATGGGACAGTTTGACTTACCGATAAAACGGTGATACCACTTCCAGGCCTCCTCATTGATCGGCTCACCAACCGACCCAATCACTTTTAAGCTACCCAAAGAGTGCTCAGCTACGTGCTCCAAGCCTTTCGCCATCAAGGCGCGAATCGCTGTGGGCGCCGTATAAAACTGATTGACTTGATATTTATCGCAAATTTCCCAAAATCGTCCGGCGTCCGGCCAGGTGGGCACACCTTCGAACATTACCGTTGTCGCCCCGGCCAACAAGGGTCCATACACGATATAACTGTGGCCGGTTATCCATCCAATATCTGCCGTACACCAATACACATCGCCCGGCTGATACTGAAATACATTACTGAAAGTATAGTAAGTGCCGACCATATATCCTCCGGTGGTATGCACCACGCCTTTTGGCTTCCCCGTAGAACCCGAAGTATACAGGATAAAAAGCATATCCTCCGCATTCATCGTTTCCGCCTCAAATTCGGTTGGTTTGCCCTTTATGGCATCATGCCACCATACATCGCGCCCCTCCTCCATATTCACAAATTCACCCGTGCGCTTATACACAATGACGCTTTCCACGCAATCGACTTTAGACACCGCCTCATCAGCAATGACCTTGATCGGAATTTCCTTATTTCCCCGGAAAGAACCGTCGGATGTGAGCAGCACCTTCGCCTTAGCATCATCAATTCGATCCGCCAGGGCTTGCGCCGAAAAGCCCGCAAACACGACTGAGTGAACTGCGCCAACCCGAGCACAAGCGAGCACAGCTACTGCAAGCTCGGGAACCATAGGCATATACAAGCAGACCCGATCGCCCTTTTGGACTCCATGTTCTTTGAGTACATGTGAAAACTGATTGACCTTCGCTAGTAATTCCCGATATGTCCATCGCACCTCATCATCATTCGGGTCATTCGGCTCCCAGATAATTGCAGTTTGGTCACCGCGTTCCGCTACGTGCCGATCCAGACAATTTTCAGTAATGTTCAGCTGTCCACCTTCAAACCATTTCACATCGGGTCCCTCAAAATCCCAGGACAGAACATTATCCCACTTTTTCCGCCATTGAAAACTTTCGGCTATTTCCTCCCAGAACCCCTCCGGGTCTGATACCGATTTTTTATAGACCTCTTGATATTCCTCCCAGGATTGTATTTGATGCGCACTCATAGATGTATTTTTCTTATCAAACGAATGGAAATCAATATACCGTCTTTCAGGGAGATATCAAAATCGTCTTTTGCCCCATATTCTCGTATTTTAAAGATGTGTTTTTGGGCGATCCCCTCGTCCCGAGGAGCGCGAGGCGCTCTCGAGGACGGGGTCGCTGCGCTTCGCAGCTCTCTATTCGCTCGGCTCCGGCTCTCACCCTATGCTGCCAGCCTGGGGCGAGAGCCGGATCTCCCTCCCTCCGGTCGGGCCTGCTTCGCATC
>CAZVFU010000136.1:0-4833 GCA_964626595.1 uncultured Saprospiraceae bacterium | reverse complement strand
TAGGGTATGTCCCGGGATTTTATTATCATTGGATGGATAAATTTCTATGGGTATCAAAAGATATAAACGAGTACTTGCAAAACACGTCGGAAGCGAACGCGGACCGATGTTAGTTTGTGTTGGAGGTATGCATGGCAATGAGACAGCGGGTGCAGAAGCCATAGAACTGATGGGCAAAATGCTGGATGTGGAGCCCATAACCAATCCCCAGTTTGCATTCTCAGGGTTGTTTTTAGGTATCGCAGGAAATTTGCAGGCTTTGCGTGAGGGAGTACGCTATATCGAAAGAGACCTCAATCGACAATGGCACGATGAACAGGTAGAGCGCATTCTGCGCTCGCGAAGAAAAGACCTGCACGCTGAAGAGCGCGAAATATTTGATATCATCAAAACGATCCGACGTGAAGTGAGGAGCTATAAGCCCACACATATTATTGTACTCGACCTACATACAACGACCGCTTACGGCGGCATATTTACGATCGCTTCGGATGATTTTCGATCTATTCGGATCGGAGTGGAACTGCACGTACCCGTAATTACGGGGATGCTCAAAGGGATTCAGGGCACTTCCTTACATTACTTTAATAAAAACAAGCTCGGTGCAGATACCACTTGTATCGTGTTTGAGTCCGGACAGCACAATGAGCAGTTATCAGTGAATCGAGCCATCGCCGGCATCACCAATGTGATGAGTATCATCGGTTGCATAAATGCGGAGGATGTGGAAAATCAGCACGAGCAATTACTCATAGAGTATGCCCGTCAATTGCCCATGGTGGCAGAGCATGTGATCACGCATAGTATCAAGCCAGGCGATCAGTTCGTTATGCAGCCAGGCTATAAAAACTTTCAACCTATCGAGCGTGGCGAAATTCTGGCGTATGATCGCCACGGTGCCATTCAGGCTCCCATAGATGGGCTCATTCTTATGCCCCTTTACCAAAAACAGGGAGATGACGGCTTTTTCATTGTACGGGAGGTCCTCGCTCATGGAGAACCTCTTCACTTACTTCAGGATCATCCTCAGCAGGGGCGTCCCAAACCGGAAAACAATAGTCCGACGGTAAGAGGCGTTACAAGGCCACAACCTCATAATCAAAATCCCATCCATGATAGAAGCTCATGAACTCGAAACCCATATTGACCGCCTGGCTGATCAGGCGCTGGTTTTTGAAGAAGAAGTTGACCACTGGACAGCCTGGCAGCCCGCTTTGGCTTCCTATATTTTGTCTGATGACTTTTCTTTGCTTACAGAACTCGAACGAGACACTTTACTTTTCGGTGCGACGGCCTTGCTTTCTTTAGCTCGCGTTCGTGAAACATCAGAAGAGGCAGTTTCTGAAGAGATGATAGGCGAACTCGATGAAGCCAATTGGACGGCTATCGAAGAAGCTCCCGGAAGAAAGCTGTCCGACAAAATGGATGTGTGGTTTGAGGGGTATCCCGAAACGGAGTTGTTGGCTTTTATCGAAGATCTTTGCATGGATGAAGAGGAGGAAGATCTCACCACCGCCGGCAGTGAGATGATGGTGGTCGCCTTGAAAACAGTAGCTGATGCGCTATTTATTGAAAAAGCGCCATCCAAACTTCAAAAGTCGAGTTGATTTGGCTAAGTTTCTATCTGTCTTGCCGATTTTATTTTATGACAGCATCTTCCTGAAGTTGCTTTAATAAATTTTTGCCCAGGGATTTGCCATACTTTTTTGCTCTTTTACTCGAAACCGTGTCAATGGCAGCTCCCCAAACCTCTTTCTCATTTTCTGTATCCAAAGCTACGGCTTCGTAAACAACCATTCCATCTGTAGAGACACTGACGGGCCGCAAACTTATGATTAGGTCGTAATTTGACTGCTGAATGCGCTGATTTAATTTCTGATTTTCCAAATTATCTGCAAATATGCGACCGTAAGATTGTTGTTTGTCAATATAAACTTCTGCTTTGGTCTGATAGTTTTTCACATTCTCTTTTAGCGATTCCTCAAATGTTTTAGCAATCGTATTCGAATAACCCGACTCTTTTGCATTGACCACAACTAAAATATGATCATAGCTCGCTTTTTTATATTCCGGAGCTACCACTGTCCTCAATATGACACCACAGGAGGAGACAACAAAAAGAAGTGCTATAAGCAGGGGAGAAAATCTCATTCGAATCATGGTCAATGTGTTCTAAATCAAAAGAAACCGTATTTCTGCATTTCCTCGAGCGTATTTTTCGCTCCGGCTTTCGCATTTAATCCGCGTGTTATGAAAGAGGGGCTGACATAGCACATGCCTTTCCAAACCTCCTTTTGACTGTCGGCGTCCAAAACGACTACCTGAAGGCCAAACTCCTCTCCTTTAACTTTAATAGAAGTAATCAATAAAACCTCAGCCTGGACCTCGCGCATAGCCCTATCGAGTTTGGTGGTGGTTTCGTCTTCCTTATTTAAAATCGGTGGGTTTCTTCGTAAACCATGCTTTTCTAATTCTTTAGTTACCAACTTCACGCGGACTCCTTCCTCTTCCATTTTATCCACCAGCTCTTCCGTGTATTTTCGAATGGTTTTGATACCATCACCATCATAAATTCCGTAGACCACTGCATTGCGATATGCGGGAACTTGCTCTTGATCAATCTCAATGGTCCGCACCGAGGCACAGCTCGTCAAAAACAAAGCAAATATTATTCCGAATCCCAGGTAGTTTTTCATTTCACTATTTTAACATCCCCTAAAATGAGCAAAATTGTTGGAACGAGCAAAAAAATATTGGTTTTGGAGTAAGTTAAGCCTTCCTTTTGGAGGGTCTTTTTCGGTCAAGCTGTACGGGGAGGTTTTTGTCAGGACGAGTTATTTCAAGACTTCTTGGCTGTTTCCGTGAGTGATGCGGCGGGGCCGATAGGGTCGGCCCTAAAAGGGACGACCGAGCGAATAGCGAGTCCCAAAGCGTAACGACCGCAGCGGAGCGCAGCTACAGTGCTCCGCTGTGGGCACGGCCAAAAAATTAAAATCAATCTCTTCCCTCGTACTGACGCAGTATGGTAAACATGTCGGAAAGAGTATTCGCTTCAATAGCGGGCTTGTCGTGGCGCCATCGCTTCATACGTGGAAATCGCAAAGCCAGGCCAGATTTATGGCGATTCGAAGCAGCGATGCCTTCAAAGGCAATTTCAAACACTAATTTGGGTGTTACCGAACGCACGGGGCCGAATCGCTCGATCGTGTTTTTACGCACAAATTGTGTGATTTCCCGGAATTCGGCATCCGTGAGGCCCGAATAGGCTTTGGTGACCGTAACGAGTTCTGTGCGATCGTCATTCCAGACGGCAAAGGTGTAGTCTGTAAATAAATTACTGCGACGGCCATGACCCTGTTGAGCGTAAATCAAAACGGCGTCGATGGTAAAAGGATCTACCTTCCACTTCCACCAATCGCCTTTTTTGCGACCGGACTGGTATGGACTGCCCCATTGTTTGAGCATGAGACCCTCGCTACCTATGCTTCGGGCGGCCTTCCGCTTTTCAGCCAGATCCTTCCAATGTTCAAAAGGGACTGTTTCAGACAACATATAGGGGCTGTCGGAGGGCTGCTGCGATAGCCAAAACTCCAATTTTTTCCGCCGCTCACGGTAGGGGCGGTTCCGCCAGTCGACACCATCCCACTCCAACAGATCGTACACGCGCAAAATGACCGGCACCTCCCGTCGCAATTTTGCAGTCACCCGTTTCCGTCCTATGCGACGTTGCAAGTCATTGAATGGTAGCGGTTGACCTTCATCAAAGGCGAGTAATTCCCCATCTAAAACCACATCTTCGGCTGTTGTCGGGGTATTTATTTCCGGATATTTATCGGTGACTAACTCCTCACCCCGAGACCAAATAAATACTTCACCCTGACGCTGAATCCACTGTGCTCGGATACCGTCCCATTTCCATTCGGCTGCCCAGTCGCTGGCATCTCCCAGTTCCTCCGGATCAGATTCCAGAGCATAGGCTAAATAAAAAGGGTAGGGGCGGGATAAGTTTTCGAGCGGATCGGGATTGAGAATCAGGTCCTCAAAGCTCGTTTTCTTCGGGTCCCAATCCCCCATGAGCCGATGGGCGAGGACCTGTTCATCAATATCCGTGGCTTTGGCAAGGGCACGGGTCATCAGTTTTTGAGACACGCCAATGCGAAAACCCCCGGTGATTATTTTATTAAATACCAGTCGCTCTGTTCGTCCCAGCCCACGCCAGGCCTCCAGTACAAAAGTCTTTTTTTGTTCCTCTTCGGCCGTTCGCATACTCATGATGCGTTCGATCCAAACATGCAGCGGGGCCTCATCACTTTGGGTCGCCGGGGATAACACCAGTGCAATGGTCTCTGCCAAATCGCCCACAATATGATAGCTCTCCTCAAATAACCATAAGGGAATTTTCGCTTCTTCAGCTGCCCATTCTCTCAGGAATCGCGTTTTTATCGTACGTCGGGGTCGCCGATGCGAAAGTAAAGCTACCGTCCAAATTTTATCTGCCGGATCGGCCTCTTTAAAAAACGTGGCCAGGGCATCCACCTTTTGCGTGGTTTTCGTGGTTTGGTCAATGGCTCGAAAAAGCTCCGCAAATAACTTCATACTCATTTAACGCATTCTGCTTGGCAGGGTTTATTTTTTTGGATTTGGGCATCGCGCCGGAAGGCTTAGCCGTCCGGCGCCGCTATGTTTCAGGGCTCGTTCAGAACCCGGCCTCTGTCCGCGAGATCGCCTTTGGCGAGCCTCGGGACTCCGGCCGCTTCACTCGGCTCCAGCTCAGGTGAGAATCACCTGAGCGGGATCTTCGGCGCTGCTCCGCAACGCCTCACCCTTGCACAG
>CAZVFU010000135.1:0-4863 GCA_964626595.1 uncultured Saprospiraceae bacterium | reverse complement strand
CTGGGATTAGGAAATACTTTTAACTGGTAGAGATGCGGCCGATCCACTACCTGATCTTCGCTTTGCGTCGTAGACTTGGGAATCAAACGCACGCGGTACAGCACATCGCGCGCTTCTGTATCTTCTGTGTTGTTCTGCATGAAGGGATTGCGACTTTGACTATAAATGCCTCCAAGAATATAACCGAGATCTATGGTGTCTGCCGATTGACTATGAAAAGCCAGCATCGAGGACTCATTTAAACTCAGGTCCGTGTTAATCAAAAACTCTGAGGAGGCGCCCTCCAGCCCGGGCATTTGTTGGTCCATCACATATTCCGTGTATTCGCCGCCCGGGCTTAAGGAAACTCGACTGATCGTTTTTACGAAGGGTACTTGTTGGTCTTCAACTAACTGATCTCCTTCATAATAGTACTGCGCCATACCTCCAAAAAAGAGATATTCCATGTGCTGGGTAGCAGAATCATAAAGGGCTACTTGTGCACTGTGGTAGTTACTGAGGTATTGATTAAAGTCCGTTCGGGGATTATAGTCGTCCGCATAAATTTCGACGGGATATAGAAAAGGCAAATCTGCCTGTCGCTGAAAAACACCGGAAGAGATAACATAACTTTGTTCTCCGCTGGGAGATATTCGATTCAACAAATTGTAATCCCGGCGATGCAGGTGCATCGGATCTATTGTCTCTTCTATATTGGAAATTTGCATCTGCTCCTCACTCCATTCAATGGTGAATTTGCGGATCGCATCTGTGTATTCCTGGACAAAAGACGGGCCATTCATTGGGTTATAGCGACCATCAAAGCGATGTCCGCCGATGAGATAAAAGGAGTCTTCTAATTTTCCAAGGTGACCTCCGGTCACGGCCATTTGCTGATGTTCTATCTGCTGTATATGTGGAGCGATAGGTGCTTCATTCTCGATGGCCTCCATAATTTCGGGAACTCGTATGGCCGTCAGGAACGGGAAAGTGATGTGATCGCCATTCTGTTCTGAATAACCATAGCCCCCAATGATATACAGAATATCACCATCCTGAAAGTAATTCATATTGGTCGACTGCAGTTGTTCAGTTATGTCCACCGGGAGTCCAGTGATAGAGACGCTTTTTAGGGATTGCGTTTCCGGCGATATTACAAAAAGCTCAGTATTATTTTGACTTGCGGGGAAGGAGCGGAATGGTTGTCGGGCATGCAGTCCATCCCTTCGCCCGCCTACGATAAGGTACTGTCCGTCATGTTGAGCATGGGCAAAGGAGTGCAAGCCCGGCAAATTGGGAATGGCAACGGGCTGCAATTGGATATCGAACGGAAAAGCCGTTTGGCCGAAAACCGCCTGTGAAAACACGCCGATGGAAATCAAAGTAAAAATGATCAACTCTTTCATACCTTTAATATAAGGCAGGATACTCAAAATGAACAGTGACTTTTGGCACATAAGGATTAAATTAAATGAGATCTAAATAATGCCCCTACCTATAAAGCGAAACAAATATTTGCTAAAAAAGAGGAATTGATTAGATTTATAACATGGGTGCATTTGATACTTGGCGATTTTTAGCAGGTCTGGGGATATTTCTTTTTGCGATGTACCTGATGGAGGAATCGATTCGCAAACTTTCGGGGAGGGCATTTAAAGCCTTGATTCGTCGATATACCGGCAGTCGATGGCGCGCTTTGATGACTGGAACCTTATCTACAGCTATTTTGCAGAGTAGTTCGGCGGTTTCACTCATGCTTCTGGCCTTTGTAGGGGCAGGACTGATGAGTATGCCGCATGCTATTGGAGTCATCCTCGGATCTAATTTGGGTACGACGGTAACGGCCTGGATCGTCGCCAGCGTTGGATTCAAGGTTGAGATTGAGAGTATTGCTATGCCCTTATTAGGGGTAGGAGGGCTCGGTATGATTTTTTCAGGTCAATCTGAGAAATATGCCAATTTCAGTAAGTTGTTATTGGGTTTTGGTTTCCTTTTTCTTGGTCTGGATCACATGAAAGGAAGTATCGAGATGATGGCTGAGCAGGTGGATATTGTAGACTATGTCGATATGGGCCTTTGGTTTTTTCTGTTATTGGGTATCCTGTTGACCGCTTTGATGCAATCCAGTTCGGCCACTCTTGCCGTAGTTCTCACCGCTTTATACTCCAATATTATCACTTTTGATATGGGAGCCGTGATGGTCGTTGGATCCAATATCGGGACCACGGTCACCATACTATTGGGCGCCCTTGGCGGGGGAAAAATCAAGTTGAGGGTGGCTCTCAGTCACTTTATTTTTAATAATGTGACGGGAATCATTGCTTTAATCGCCCTACCCCTGTTAACTGGAGCAGTGAACGCCATGCTGCCAGTAGATCAAGAGCCCGTGCTAGCACTGGCGCTCTTTCATACTTTTTTTAATGTAATGGGTATCCTATTGTTTTTCCCTTTCATTGGTCTCCTCGCTCGATTACTCATTCACTGGGTACCGGATCCTAAAAACACCGTCAGCCGCTATTTGATTCATACGACATCCGAGGTGGTTGAGCCCGCGATTACTGCTGTTGAAAAGGAAATGGATCATTTTCTGGAACTGACGATGCGACATAATCTTCAAATTCTCAATATTGATGAAACCTTGATTTGGCCGGATACGACTGAGGAAGGACGGAAGGTCCGAAGAACTCAATCTCAGCAATACGAGCGACTGAAATTACTGCAAGCTCAGATATTCAAATTTACGGCTGAGGTACAGACCCACGAGACCACGGAACAGGAAACCGCTCGGCTAAGTCAATATTTGCATGGGGCTCGACTCTTATTGCATTCCGCAAAAATATTCAAAGATATTCGCCATAATTTTGAAGATTTTCAGCAATCCGACAGTCGATTTCTTCGGCAGGCTTATTCAGAATTTCGGCGTCGATTCGTCGATTTGAGTATGCAACTGGCACGGGTATTGATCCAGGAGGACTCTTCCATATCGATCGAAACCTATGAGCGTTTAATGGCTGCTGTCAAGCAAAACGATAATTCTTTCATTCGTTCAGTTTCCGGAGTCCTTAAAGGGGCGCCCTCCCTGACAGATGTTGATATTTCCACGGCCATCATTGTGAACCGATCATTTATTTATGCCTGTCAGCACCTCATTGATGCCTGGCATGAGTTGAGCGATCACCATCTGCTCAGTGGGGCAGGCAAAGAGACAGAGCGTGGTACAAATGACACTGAAGGTGGTGAATGATCTCTATAAGAATAAAGAGTTTTATCTTAAGATACTCATAGTACATAAGAAACTTTCAATCTGCCCTTGAACAGGGAGGTCGAATATACTCGTTGATTGCAGTATAGCTACTTCTTGAGTTTAAGCCATTCAATCATCACCCGAATCGCCATTTCATTGATGGGTTCATCGATCATAAAGTAATCTAATGGATGTCCACTTTTACACCTTTGTAGCAAGTGATTCAATCCGCTGAGTAATACGTATTCCACTTGTGGAATGGTATCCTGACTGATTCGATTCAGATTTTTTATACTCCCTTCCGGAGGCACCTGGATATCCTTGCTTCCATAAATAAATAAGGTGGGAGAGGCAAAGTCATATCCAGCTTCTTTAGGGTCATGGGTGATGATATCAAAAAGAGAGGTTTGGGTGATCTTATGCACGAGTCCATTGTTGAATTCAGTGGTATAGAGATTGCCGGTATCCATTCTGTTGATTTCTTCAAATAGTAAACTATCCAGCGATTTGTCATCCTTGTTTTTATTGACAAACTCGTAGATTCTTCTCATATTTCTAACACTCATCTCTTTTTCCTCCACGCTCAACTCTTGATAGAAGTTTTCTATATTTCTCTTCTGTTTTAACATTAACTCACTACCTTTTTCAAATGGAGTGGCGAGGAGAATGGAGAAGTCGACTGGATTATTTTTAGATAATTCTAGAGCAACCATTCCGCCTAAACTGTGACCTATTAGGCCAAATTTAGTGAAGCGGACATTGTATTGAGCCTCAATGTCAGGGATGGCATGAATGATGAGTTGGTGATCCTTTAATTCTTTCTGCATACCACTTGAGAATATACTTCCAGTAGATTGCCCTGTTCCTCTGTCATCAAAGCTCAATGTGGCGATACCTATTGCGTTTAATCTTTGAGAAATCGTCAGAAATGGCCGGTGTTTCCCAATAGTTGAATATCTATCCTGTGGTCCCGATCCGGAAATGAATATTGCGAGAGGAAATGAACCGATAGAATCAGGGCAGGACAGCGTTCCTACTAGTTTCACTGAATCTTCAGAATTATAGACTTCTATCGTGCGATCAAAATGCAGACTGTCATTGGTGATGGATTGACCGGAAATCATCAGTGGGCCGGAGAGAAGTAGGACGACCAGCGAACTGAAAAAAGAAATACGATGAGGTAAGGTGAGTGAATTACGCATAATTAAAGTTAGTCATTTGCCATCTCCATTTTTTCATCTGAAAAAAGATAGTAGATGTTCATTGTAGTTTTATGGCTTTCTTTCCTTCTTCAATTCTAAATAGGCCAGGTATGGCGCCATAAAACAGGCTATGAGAAAACTAAACTCAAATGTATACCCAAGGCCTTCTGCGGAAAGACCGTTTTTGAGGGACAAGAAGAGGGAAAATGAAATTAACACAAAGCCAAAGTACCCCAAGATGTAAATGAGGATTTTCTTTTTTGGTTCTCTGGATATTATGTCTCGTATGTTTTTTATCATACAAAAGTTAAGATAATGAAATTTTTTAAGATTGGTCGTTTGGCTTAGCTGTTAATGCTGTCAATATGTATGTACGCGCTGTGTAATATACGCAAAATCAGTACTAACCCTCATTTGGGCTTTCATATTCCAGCCTTC
>CAZVFU010000134.1:0-4943 GCA_964626595.1 uncultured Saprospiraceae bacterium | reverse complement strand
AAAGTGGCTGGTGTCAACATCATCAATTCAAGTGGAGCGCCCGGAGCGGGAACGAATATTACCATCCGCGGATTGAATTCCATCGACCCGAATTCAAATAATCAGCCGCTCTTTGTCATCGACGGTATACCGGTGTCGAATGAAACGATTGCGGGTAATCAACTACCCAGTGCGGGGTCCAACTCACCGGCAAGTTCGGAACAGACCAGTTTCTCGAATCGTATTGCGGATATAAATCCGGAAGATATAGAATCGATGAGTGTTTTGAAGGGCCCTTCTGCCACCGCCTTGTATGGATTGCGGGCTGCAAACGGGGTAATACTAATAACGACGAAAAAAGGAAAGGCCGGACAGTCGAAGGTATCGTTAACCTCGAGCTATGGATGGGAGAATCTGGGCATGCGGCCAGAGTATCAAACCCAATATCGGGAGGGGCGTTTCGGCCGGCTCCGTTTTAATTCAGATGGAAGTCCCCTGCGATTCCAAAGTTTTGGTCCTAAAGTCTACGATGGGCAAACTCCTGTGTTCGATCCGGTTGAAGACTTTTTTCAAACCGGTCGCAAAGTAAGCAACGGCGTAAGCTTTTCCGGAGGATCTGAGAAGTTGACATACCATTCTTCTTTTAATCATTTACAGCATGAAGGGATTATTCCATTCAGTGATTGGGAGCGATTTTCTGCTCGCTTAGCAGGTACTTTGAAGGTTTCCGAAAAGTTCTCTGTCAATGCACAAGTGAATTTTACAAATTCTGGAGGTCTGCGTCCACACTCGGGTGACAAATCCATCATGAGTTCATTATCCTACCATCCTACCTCCTTTGATATCAACGATTATCAGAATCCGGATGGAAGTATGAAGGATTATTCTAACGGAATTATTGACAATCCGCGTTATTTAGCTGAATTTTCGCAGTTACAGGATAATGTCAACCGACTCGTTGGAGGTATGGGCTTTGATTATCAGTTGACAGATTGGTTGTCGATTAACTATGTAGCTGGATTAGACCAGTACAGTGACCAGCGAAGTCGGATTGTACCTCCCGGAATTGATTTGTCCTCACAAACCGGTGGATTCATCATCGATGAGCGCATCAACTACCGCGAATTTAACTCCAACTTGTTGGTTACTGCTACGAAGCAGTTATCTGATTTTAACTTATCATTTACTGCGGGGCACAGTTTGACGGATATAAAAGTCAATCGAACGAATGTTAGAGGAGAGAACTTTGTAGAGCCCTCTTTCTTTGACTTGAGCAATACACCGGCTATTTTCGCATCGAACGATTTCCGACAAAATCGGTTTTATGGTATTATTGGAATCGCGAAAGTGGACTGGCGCAATTCTGTTTATTTGGAAGTAACGGGACGAAATGACTTTTCCTCTACCCTGCCAGAGGCAAATCGATCCTTTTTCTACCCCTCGACAAGCTTGTCTTGGGTGTTTACTGAAAACGTAGATCTTCCAGGTCTTTCTTTCGGTAAATTACGCGCTTCCTGGGCACAGGTGGGTAAAGATGCCCCTCCCTACGCTATAGGAGAGTATTATCGATTGGGTTCTAATTTCCCATTCGGCGATGTTACCGGTTTTGGAAATACGAATGTGATCGGAGATCCCGATCTACGGCCAGAAATCACGACTTCTATTGAATTAGGAGCAGATTTGCGCTTTTTTAATAACCGTTTGAGCTTTGATGTAACCTATTTCAATCAACTTTCGGAAGACTTAATTCTATCCGTGCCTATTTCAAATTCAACCGGATTTTCCCGATTTGTAACCAATGCCGGTTCAGTTCGAAATGTGGGATGGGAAGTTTTAGCCTCAGCCACACCTTACCAAAAAGGGAGCTTTTCCTGGGATGTGACGGCCAACTGGTCTACTTATGAAGGTCGGGTTGAATCCATCCGAGAAGGTATCGAGGAGGTTGAGTTTTTTAATCCCTTTTACATTGTAAATAAGATTGAGGAAGGAGGAAATATTGGAGACCTTTACGGTCGACCTCTGGAAAGAGATGATGCGGGTAATGTATTGTTAAATGACGCGGGATTTCCTTTCGTGAACACCGATACGATATCCCGGGTAGGAAATGCCATACCTGACTGGGTAGCTGGAATCACAAATACGTTCCGATATAAAAACTGGTCAGCCTCAGTTTTGATTGAATATCGAAAAGGAGGTGATTTGTACGACATGGGGATGCGAAACGCCATCAGAAATGGGGTTCACCCCTGGACAGTGGATCGATATCAACTTGCGACCTTTAATGGCGTGACAGCCGACGGTGAGATGAATGAACAAGAGGTGGAAATCAACGGCGAAAGTTTATATCGTGTATTTGGAGGCGTCAACACCTCTTCGGATGTCATTCTTCAGGATGCATCCTGGATTCGATTGCGCCGTGTGAGTGTAAGCTATAGTTTACCCGAATCCTGGTTAGATCGCATTTCAGATGGCAAAATCCAGGGAGCAAGTTTGGCTTTTGCAGGTAATAACTTGTGGGTCAATACGCCTTTTGTCGGCTTCGACCCGGAAACCAATTACCTGGGGTCTGGTAGTAATGTGCTAGGTTTTACCGGCTTACAGACACCGCAGACTCGACAGTATGATTTCACCCTTCGCGTAACATTCTAAAAAAAGAAAACAATGAGAAATATATTATTCCTTTTTGTCGGTCTTTTCTTTCTGGGATGTTCAGATTACCTGGACATCAATGAAGATCCGAACCGACTTCGAGACGTACAACTCTCCTCTCTGCTGCCCAATTTGGCCGAGCGGACGAGTAACAATTATTATTCAGCCAGTATCACGACCAGTCAGGCGTGTTATCAAATAGGCTCCTACTTTCAGCATTTTCAGGAATTTACGCTAAGCGGAGCCTGGTCAGGAGCTTATTTATCCGGATTGCAAAATGGACAGGACTTAGTCCAGCGAGCAGAAGAACAGAGCAGCCCTCACTACGCCGGTGTTGGTCGAGTTTTGATGGCCTTTAACCTAGGTTTGATTACCGACTGCTGGGAGGATGCACCCTATTCAGATGCGCTAATCGGCACAGAAAATATTACGCCAGAATATGACTCTCAAGAGCAACTCTATAGTAGCATTATGAATCTTTTAGATCAGGCAATTCTTGATTTGCAAGCCGAAGAGTCTTTACTTTCGCCTGGAAGCGAAGACTTGATTTATGGTGGAGACCTTGACAAATGGATTCGTGCGGCTCATGCGCTCAAAGCAAGATATGCTCTGCATCTCTTAAATAAGCCCTCAACTGCTGCCAGTGATGTATTGGATGCAGTAGATTTGGCATTCACATCCAACGATGACGATTTACAGTTGGTGTACAATGCCATTCGTCGAAATCCGTATCACACGGATATCGCACTGGGTAATAACACGGGGAACTTCACTGTCACACATAGCAATTACTTCATTGACCTGTTAAAAGAAGGCTTAACCGATGAAGCAGATCCAAGATTACCTTTATTAGCTGACATTGGTCTAGACACTGTGTTTGTGGGCATAACCGATTTCGATTCCGACGCGCCTGCGAATACTGTTAACTTTTCTGAATCAACCTGGCACTCAACTGAGCAAGCGCCGGTAGTAATGTGTTCTTACTCCGAATTGAAGTTTATAGAAGCCGAAGCCGCGCTGCAAAGCGATCCAGGAAGAGCTTACGATGCATATTTAGAAGGGATTCGCGCTAATATGATGAAAGTGGGTGTCAGTGCTGAAGATATGAATGACTATCTGAGTGATTCACGAGTGGCTGTAGGAGCTGGAAATTTAACCCAAGGGCTTATTTTGCGACAAAAATACGTGGCTCTTTTCCTCAATCCGGAGGCCTGGGTGGATATGCGCAGAGTAAACTTCAATAATTCTGTTATGAGTGGGTATGAAGGCTTAGTTATTCCTTCCGGGGGTCAATTTGTGGATCCGGCGCAGCGCGCCCAATACCCTATTGAGGAGGTCAGCCGGAATGGCGCGGAAGTGAGTAAAGTTGCCAAAGGGTTAAATGAACCGATGTGGCGCGATCAATAATCAAAAAAAACAATGAACATGAAATATATACAATATATCACACTTTGCTTTGTAGGTCTGAGTTTTATGGCCTGTTATGAGCAAGATAATCCCATAGATGACCTCTATCAATCCGAAGGGAGAGAACTCCCTGTAATTGCAGGTTGGGAATTGGCAGATGAAAATACTCCGAATGTACTTCCTTCAGGGACGGAAATACAACTAGATTTAGAGTATTGGTCCGTTCCTGACGTTACGGAATTACGTCTTTATGAATTGGAAGGAGATGCGATTGCCCTTCGAACTGGGGTTATAACAAGCCCAAAAATTTCTGGTGGGATTTCTTCGTTTACCTTGAGTACGCAAAACCAGTCAAACTCAAACTCAGACACCTTAAGGGTTCTGTTCATATCAGGAGATGAACCCGAATTGGATACTGCCGAAAGATTCATTATCTACTCAGATGTAGTTATGACCGATAGTTTTTCTGACCTCAATATAGATGGGGACTTTAATATAGTCCTTTCAGACACACTTAGTGGGAACATTGTGGTAATTGATGATTTAAAGTGGGAAAGTAATGAAGCGACTCCAGTGGAATATGCAGAATCCTTTGACAATCTAGGTCCATATGGTGGTTTTCAAACAGAAGTTTGGGAAGGAGATAGTGGATTTGGTGATTGGTCTGCAGAAAATGCAACTTCTAATCGAACATTTGATCCCGAGACAAAGGAGCAGTTGATTGATACTTGGGACCACATGGATAATTTCAATCCGGCTTCTCAAACTGATCAGCGAATTTTAACGTACACTACTCCTACAGTAGATCATGTTACAACTATAAACTTGATTGCTGAGGTTGAGAATACGGATGAACTCACTAGGAAAACAGGGGTTGGGGGATCTGGAACACGTCCTTCAATTGTGAT
>CAZVFU010000133.1:0-4949 GCA_964626595.1 uncultured Saprospiraceae bacterium | reverse complement strand
TGCTAACGTCGCAGGCCTTCAATGCGTTTTTGAAGACGCTGGAAGAGCCGCCACCTCATGCCGTTTTTATCCTGGCCACAACGGAAAAGCATAAAATTTTGCCCACCATTCTGTCGCGTTGCCAAATCTATGACTTCAAGCGGGTGGAGGTGGACGAAATTGCTTCTCATCTTCGGTTTATTAGTGAGCAGGAGGGAATACAGGCGGAGCAAGAGGCTTTACATTTAATTGCGCAAAAGGCAGATGGCGCACTCAGAGATAGCTTGTCCCTTTTCGATCGGATATCGAGCGCATCGGATGGCCCATTGACCTATCAGGCGGTGATCGACAACTTGAATATTCTGGATTATGAATATTATTTCGAAACGACGGATGCTTTGCTCGAAAAAAATCTGCCGGCGGTGCTTCAGGGCTTTCAAGACGTGCTTCGAAAGGGATTTGAGCCGCAGCAGGTATTAAATGGTCTGTCCGAGCATTTTAGAGATCTGTTGCTATGCCAGCAGCCGGCCTCAGTGTCCTTGCTGGAGGTAGGTTCTAAAACGAAGGAGCGCTATTTGGACCAGGCTCGCTTAGTGGATATGCCGTTTTTGCTAAGTGCCCTGGAAATTTGTAATCAGTGCGATATGCACTATGTACGGGCGCTGAACAAACGATTGCATGTAGAATTGGCGCTGGCGAAACTGGCTCATATTCAGGATGCACGGGAAGTGGATCCCTTTGCGACTGGAAAAAAAAAGCCCGCGATGAAGGTCTGACGAAATCGCCCGCGCCTCAGAACGCCCCTTCAGAAAACGATGAGGGGAGTCCGGATCAGACCGTGAGCGAACCGGCTCCGCCGCCCGAAAAAACACCAAAAACAGAATCTCTACCAAAGACGCCATCAAAACCTGAACCCGCTGTTGACCCGGCCGAAAAAACGCCGCCCGAACCTTCTGATACCCCGATTCCTCCTTCCGACACGCCCACTCCTTCTCCCCGCCGGAAAAAAGCTCGTCGAACGACGCCCAACTTGAGTTCTCTGGCTGACCTCGAAGCTTCTATAGAATCTCAGCAAACATCGAAGGAAAGTGCCGGCGCTGACTTTACAGAACCCGAAGTGCAAGCCTTTTTTAAAAAACTAGCACAATCGACCAACCCTGGAGCCCTAAAACTCGTTTTAAACCACGTACGAGTTCAAATTCAAAATGGGGAATTATTTCTGTTCGTTGAAAGCCCGGTGGAGAAAACAACCCTTCTGCAAGAAGTGGATTTAATCCAAAGCCTGCGCGATCAATTTGGACGGGGTAATTTGAAGGTCCATATTGATATCGACCCAGAACGTGAAGTAGACACGAAAGCGCCAGAACGGCCCAAGACGAAAAAAGAGGTGTTGGACGATTTTGCGCGACAAAATGAAACATTTCACGAAATGATGGATCGTTGGAAGCTGACCTTCGACAAGTAATGTCCCCACAATTTCGATAAAGCAAATTGGGCATGGTAGATCAAAAAGAAAATGGGATAGCAGAGCGGACGTTTACGCTGCCGCTGGAAGGAACGGAACGTTCCTATTCGTCTAAAGAGAAGATTTATGACACTTCCCAGCAGGCCAATACTATATTTGAGGTTTGCTCCGGCAGAGTTAAAATTGTAATCTCCCGCGACGGCAAGGAAATCATAAAGAAAATTGCCCATCCCGGCGATATTATTGGTCTCTGCGCCTTGGGTGAACGGCAGACATATTGTGAACAAGCGGTATGCCTGTGCGATTCTTCCGTTAAACTGGTGTCACTTCAAAGTATCAATCAAGCCATAAAAAAGGATAGCCGAATGGCCTTCAAACTCAATCAGTTGTTGATTGATGAGATTTATATGATGGATAGCCGCATCAGGTCCATGGCGTTCGACAACGCCCGTCAGCGGGTGATTCAGTGTCTGCTCAATCTCGTAGATCGAGAAGGAGAACGCGTGGGCTATGAATATCTCATTCGCCATGCACTGACCCACCAGGAAATGGCTAGTCTGACCGCGACCTCCAGACAAACCGTGACCTCAGTGCTGAATGAGCTTAAAGAAGAGGGAATTATCAAGTTTAACCGACAGCGAATTTTGATCAACGATCTATCGCAGTTGGAAAACTATGATCAATAAATTCGTGACGATTCCGATTTTCAACTTCCGATTTAAGGGCTAATTTGTTTACTACTAAACCTCCAACTGAAGTTTTTAGCTGATAAATACAGCAAAGGGGTGTCATCAGCTGATTTTCAGCCAGCCTTTTTTATCCCTCCGCGAGACTTCAAATTCTGTATAAAGCTATCGATTAATACCATTCCACAGTATTATACCTGAGAAAACACGACTCCATATCATTCTTGCCTTTCCGGCTTTTTTACTCGTTCTGTGAAGTCATTTCGTTTTCTGCTCCATTGCAAAATTGGGCTTACAACAAGTTAATACCGCATTCCATCGGAAGTTTTGGATATAAATTACATGAAAGGAGGAGCGGATATAAAGTAGGTCCCTCTGATCAGCATTTTTGTATCTTTAGGCCCTAAATAACTATACCAAAACGAATTACATATGTTTCGAACATTTACATTGCTTCTATGGATGAGTGCCTCTGCCTTTTATGTACAGGCACAAATTGGTGTCTCAGAAGATCGAGCTGCTGAACTGCGAACTGCTGAGGAAAAAGAAGAGGATGGATGGTCCGGAGGCGTGGGCATCGGTCTGGACTTTTTCCAGTTATTGCAAATCAACCCCAAGGTGGGTGCGGGTGAGGACCGTATTCAATTTGGCGGGCTGAGTACAGGTTTTGTCAATTATAAAAAAGGCTTATTGGATTGGGAAAATATAGGAACATTTCTCTTTGGAGTCCAGCGGCTCGGATCCGGCACCACAAATATTGGTGGCAATGTCATATCCAAGCCCTATCAGAAAACCATCGATGAGCTGCGGCTGGTCAGTTCCCTGGCATACCAAACTGGGGAAGACTCCAAATGGAGTTATTCGGCTGATTTGATCGCCTTCTCTCAGTTGCTTCCCACCTATAGAGGAAACTTTCTGAAAGACGTAACGGAAAGTGGAGAAGGGCCTATTTCAAAATTTTTCTCACCCGCGCAGGTCAGTTTTGCCCCCGGGATGCGTTATGAGCCGAGTGAAAACTGGTCGGTAACCATATCACCCGCTACCGTAAAGACTATTATTGTGGCAGATCCTGATATTGCCGCAATCCCTGGCAGTGAAGAGGCCATGATCGGCTTACATGGGACCGAATGGCGCGGACCCGATGATTTTGATCAGGTCTTATTTCAGTTTGGTGCCAGCTTAAGAGGAATTTACAAAAATAAGTACTTTAACGATAAGGTCATCACCCGATCAGAGTTGATCCTGTTCTCCAATTATTTGGAGGAACCTAAAAATGTAGATTTTGACTGGAGAAACGAAATCGCCTATCAGATTGTCAAAGGATTGAAACTCACGGTAGTGGTCAACTTGTTCTACGACCATGATATCTTACTTCAGAAATCAGATCGGGATCAACCCGATGGCATCGAGCGCGATGAAATGGGCAACCCGAAACTGGGAAGGGGATTAAACGTCATTCAAACCTTTGCTCTTCAGTATAATTACGTGTTTTAAGGAATAAATCAAAGTGGACTGGAAAACAGGTATCAAAGGCTTTGCGACCTACCTGCGCCTCGAAAAGGGTCTGGCAGCGCATAGCGTGGAGGCCTATTTAAGAGATGTGAAAAAGCTTTGGCATTTTCTGGAGAAAGAGCCGGAACCCCCTTCTATAAAACAGGTAAGCCGGGCCCACATCGAGCAATTTTTAGCTGCACTTTACGATTTGCAATTGGGGGCCAACACTCAAAACCGAATCTTATCCGGCTTGCGGGCCTTTTTCGATTATGCTTTAGTAGAAGAACTCATCGAACGGTCGCCTATGGACCTGATCGAAGCCCCGAAAATTCGGCGGAAGATACCCACGATCCTCTCGGTAGAGGAAATGTTTATGCTGATTGATTCTATCGACACCCATGAGCGCCACGGGTACCGAAATCGCGCGATTCTGGAAGTTCTATATGGCTGTGGGCTGCGCGTTTCCGAACTCATCGGATTAAAGCAATCTCATGTTTTTGAACAAGCCGGTTTTTTACGGATCCTGGGCAAGAACAATAAAGAACGACTGGTGCCGATCGCGGAGCCTGCTCTGGAAGCCATTCGCGCCTATGTGCAACACGAAAGAGCGAGCATTCACCTGCAGCCAGAAGGTGAAGATATCGTATTTTTAAGTGCGCGAGGTAAAGGGCTTAGCCGTCAGATGATTTTTCTGATGATTCGTAAGCAGGCGCAAAAGTTGGGCTGGAAAAAGAAAATTAGCCCCCACACTTTTCGACACTCTTTTGCCAGCCACCTTGTAGAAGGGGGCGCCGACCTTCGGGCCGTTCAGGAAATGCTCGGGCATGAATCCATACTCACCACTGAAATCTATACGCATATTCAGAAGTCTTTCCTTGCACAGACATTGGAGCGCTATCATCCTCTCAATCAGTAATAGGATTAACGTTTTTAGGGCGTCACGCCTCTCCCCCAAGCCTTATGGGCATGTGCGTCAACTTAGAGGTATAGCTACAAGGATGGAAAGAAAATCAGCGCCTCACCAAAAAAAGGACAGGATTTGCTTGTCGGCACTTACTAAGGGCGCACAGTAAGGAGAAATAGTTGTTAAATGAAGATGTGTCTAAATATCAGAGCGTGAAAACAAAAAAACACCTTGCTCGTTAGAGCGGCCTTTATAAGGGCGTAGCCCTTATTCGGGTCCGGGCCTCCACAGCCGCCGTCGACGTTCTAAGCGATCTTCGCCGGCGACGCCGCAGGCGTCGTAATCCTTGCACTGTCTGAGGCCCGTGCCCCGCACGGGTTGAGTTTGTAAGGATTAGGCGAAGGAGCGCTAGAACGACCGG
>CAZVFU010000132.1:0-5032 GCA_964626595.1 uncultured Saprospiraceae bacterium | reverse complement strand
TCAATTAGCTTCATTGCTTGTGCGTTTCGTGAAAACTGGCGGTGCGCCTGGCTTCTTACTTTGGGTCGATTCAACTTAGCTGCAGCCCAACCTTCCAGCTGGCTCTCTATAAAGTCTTGAATTTCTTCCTTATCCTGATAATCGAACATGGCAGGTCGTTCGCTGGCATCCAATACATGCGCTGCATCGCCTTGGGTAGGGCCCACCCCCAAAATCGGACTACCCGATGCGAGGTATTCAAATATTTTAGCCGTTATAATAAGTTCATTATTCGGTGACCTGGGAATAATCAACAACAATAAGTCTGAATTTATCATTTTTTGAACGGCTTCCTCATGTGGGCAGTAGTCTTGAGTTTCCAAACGATCCTCCAGACCGTTTCGGCTCATGGCATCCACAATACCCTGACTTACATTCCCTGTAAATCGAAACCGGATGTGATTTCCCAATGGATGCTCATCAACGACCATCGAAAACGCCTCCCAAATCTCGTCCACGATCTGGTTATCGGTAAAATTACCGGTATACCGAACAATGAAGTCTTTTTCTTTTTTTGAGACAGGCTTGTCCTGAAAATCATGTTCATTGTAACCGTTCATCACAGTTTCAATATTTTGAGCTCGATCAGCGAATTCCCTTTTCATCCCTTCACTGATGACTATGACTTGGTCTGCTGCTTTTAAAACAGAAGTTTCCAGTCTCTTATCTTTTTTCCATGCCCACGGGATCCGCATTAAATGCCTATTGTAATAAACATTCACCCAGGGATCCCGAAAATCGGCCAGCCAATTAAGATTAGGATATTTTTGCTTTAATTTTTTACCGATCAAATGCGTACTATGGGGTGGGCCGGTCGTAATGATTTGATGAATCTTTTGCTCACGGATTAACTCTTCTGCTTTTTTAAAGGCAAATGGAACCCATCCCACTCGAGCGTCGGGAATAAAAAGATTGGCTCGAATGACATTCCCGAGCTTAGATACTAAAGAATCTCCGGAGGAGGCATCCCCCAGTCCGACTGAAGACTTATTTTTTTGTCCCCTCAGCCAATTGTAAACTTTAAAGGGCTCCCTTGTTGACGTCCGAATGATATTTTCAGATTCTGAGTCTTTTTTGTAGTCGGGGTCAGATGCTGAGTGAGTTCCATCCTTTACCGTAAGAATTTGGGGGGCAAATCCTGCCTTTTCGAGTTCATCTACAAATACGCTCCATCGCTGAACTGCTGGCCCCAAGGCGGGGTACCAATAATAGGATATGATAAGTATCGGTTGATTCATATGGTATTCCAAAGCTAATAAATATAATAGGTTCCCAACTCAGGATAAGACCTGAAAACTTGAAAAAAGTCAATCTGACTGAGAATAATAAAATTCCTTTGTAAATTTGCTATGAATCAAACTAAAAAAGATCAAACCACAAATTTTATCTTTGATCGTCTCGGGTGGGGACACCCGCCTGGATCTAGATCCAAACACTGGTCGAAACAAATATCACATCGGATTTGATGATTACCAACATCTCATTCAAAGAGGTTCTTGCACGGCCAATAGTATAAACCCCGACAATCTTAGAGATATTGAGCTTGGCTATGAGAACTTAAAATTTCATGGTTTCGACGCTATGCGAAGTACGCAAGCAGAACGGATTTATCGACTACTGGGCGATAATTACCGCAATGACTTCGACCTGTTCTTCGCTCCCTCAGGTAGTGATTTGGCTTACGTTCCTTTATTGATTGCTCAGGTTCTCTATCAAACTCAGAACATCACTTCAATTACCTCTTGTCCGGAGGAGTTGGGCTCAGGTACCCAGCTCGCCGTTTCCGGAAAATACTTTTACTCAAAAAATCAGGAACAAAAAAAGAAAGAACAAGGCAGTGATGTTTTTTCAAAGCTAACGATTAAATCGAAGACCTTCCCTGCGCGAACTTCATCAGGAAAAATCATTGATCAACGAATCGCCCTTAATGATACACTCCAAAAAAACTCAGGTGAAGTTAAAATCTGCAATTTGGTCGTAGGGAGTAAATCAGGTATCGAGGATAATTTAGACGTAATTGACCCTAAAATGGATCGAGTCATTTGGACGGTTGACATTTGCCAATTGCGAAATCCGGTCTTACTCATTCAAAAACTATTAGATCAAAACTGTCTGGTGCTCTTGACCGGATCTAAGTTTTTTCAAGCGCCGCCATTCTGCGGTGTTATGTTAATTCCAAAACCATTAAGTCGCAAAATTGCTGAGTCTAAAACTGAAATAGATCCTGGCTTTTTAGAGCTTTTTTCAAGAGAGGACCTGCCCTATTCATGGAGTCATTTAAGATCATTTTTTCGTCCCTTTAAAAATAAGGGCTTACTACTGAGATGGGAAGCTGCCATTGGGGAAATGGAACGGTTTGATCAGATTGACAGAAAAAAGAGAAACCACTTAATACAAACCTGGTATAACTTTGTATCTAAACTCATCGCTCAATCTCCATTTTTTGAGCCTATGCCGGATCAGGAACAAACCAACAGTACTATCATATCATTTCGCGTTTTATTCCCCGACGGCACCTTCCTAAACTTTAATGAGCTTAAAGAACTTCATAAGGCATGTATGTACAGAACATCTCCTGATTTCGAGCCCCCCTACACTCATTTTACCCTGGGTCAGCCCGTTGCCTACAGTCAGGGTGCGTTTATCCGTGCAGCTATAGGAGCTTATGATATTAGACAGTTATTAAAGAATCCTTCCTGGCAAAACGATCAGGTTATTTTCGAAATCATCGCAGAAGAGATCCAAAAGATGTATCATGAAAGACTTTCGTCCTCTATTCGAACAGGCTCATTCGGAAAACCTCCTCAATGAGGACGATGATGCCATCCTTTTTTACAATCTAGGCACTTTAAGAAAATTGCTACATGACTTTTCAGGCTGTTTCCCATCTAACCATACCCCTACTGTAGCTGTAAAAACTTGCCCTTTAACCGCCGTATTAGCTGAAATTGGCAAGTGTGGATTTGGCCACGAAGCCGCGTCTGTCCCAGAAGCTTTACTCGCCGCCAAACACTCTTCACAAACTATAATTTACGATGGGCCCGCCAAAAAGTCGAATGATTTAAAAAAACTAATCTCATTAGAAAACCGACTCATTATCAATGCAAATTCTTTTCATGACTTAGAAAAAATTCGCGCATTCCCTTTTCGTAATATCGGTCTTAGAGTAAATCCACAAGTTAGACCCAAAGTTGAAAAACGTTTCGACGTTAGCCAAAGTGGATCTCAGTTCGGCATCCCGCTGAGTTTTAAGAAAGAAATTATTGAGGCGTATACAGAAGTGGAACAATTAAATACCATCCATTTTCACATCGGGAGTGGAATGACCTCCATAGAGCCCTTCGAAAAAGCTTTAGTCCAAGTCGATACGCTTATTGAGGAGATTGAATCGAATCGAAAAGATAAAGGCCTACAGCCTTTATCTTATATCGACATTGGAGGAGGCCTTTTGGCAGATGAGCCCTCTCGACGATTAGATCGCGCACAAAAATTAGGTTCCCTTTTACAACAGCGATTCTCGCATTTGTGGGATAAATACACACTAGCAACAGAAATGGGCCAATACTTTCATACCTATTGTGCCAGCTTAATCACCCAGGTTTCAGACGTACTCCATCATCGAGACCGACCCATCATTATTGCACATACCGGCGCTAACATGTTCCCAAGGCAGGCCTATACCAACTCACCGCCTCCCTTCACATATTCTATTCTCAATTCATCAAATGGTCCAAAACAAGCTTACGATATTGCTGGACCCCTCTGCTTTGCCGGAGACCGAGTGGAAGAAAATGTAATGCTTCAACCGGTCCAAGCCGGAGATTGGCTGGTTATCGACGCCGTGGGCGCTAACACCTTTTCACTGTACTCCATGCATTGCAGTTGGCCCTTTCCTAAGGTGATTGGCTATGATCCAGAAACAAATAAAATGTCTTTGTTAAAAGACCGAATGAGCATAGAATCTATCCTATCGTTTTGGTCCTAATGGGTAGATTCGATAGGTGCTCGCTACCTCACTAGGATTTATTACCCGGTAATTGTGTTTTTCAAACAAAAACTTGAGTATATTTTCATACACCTTCCCCCATCCATTAAACTTGAAAGGGGTGAGGTAGTCGTTGTGCCATAAAATACTAATACAGCTGTCGCTTTGATGTCGCGAAAGAAATGAAATAATTTTCTCCTCCGCCTCTTCCGGAGATAATTTAAGATAAGAGTGAAAAGTCGTGTCCATGATATGGAGTGGAACCTCAAGGAATTGAAAAGGCCTCCAGTTCTCAAAGTCAAAGGGATGAAAAGGACGACTGTACGCATTGCGAAACCCCATCTGCTCCGCAAACCCAAAGCTATAATCCTGGTCGATTGTTTCATTTAGTTCCTTTCCGGCTGAGGGCAAATCGAAGAGTAAATAATGATAGCGATTAATTGGGCACAAATTGGAATGCGCTTTAAACTCTAACTTCAGTGACTTTTTTTTACTTGACTTATGCAGCCCATTCGTGCTTCGGGATTCATCAATTCGCCTCATGATATTCTTGACATACCGATCATGTATAGAGTAATCCGCATTGGGAATTCCATGCTGGCCTTTACCCTTTTCTGTCAACCAGAAAAATACAGAGTGAGCATTATACTTTTTCTCCAGCTGCATGATTTCGCTTAAATTTCTACGGGTATTCTCTGCTAATTTGGGTAATTTTATCAAGCTCTTCCATCCCTCCTTTCGCAAACTATTCTTAAAGTAGAAATAGCTGTTTTGCAATATCGGCCAGCTCAAATGGTCAATATCATGGGTCAGAACGATATCCGAGGGGGACCTTTTGTAAGCAGGTAGGTTTACCTTTGACTTCAATTTGATATATATCTGCTCAAAAAATTGGTCGACCCATGCCTCCTGAGCCTCTCCATATTCCTCTTGAAGGCTGCCAGTATAAGGAAATCGACCCCATTTATCTCTCTTATCAGACACCCACTCCTGCATGCCGCTTAGAAG
>CAZVFU010000131.1:0-5039 GCA_964626595.1 uncultured Saprospiraceae bacterium | reverse complement strand
ATCCTTGCACTGTTTAAGACCCGTGCCCCGCACGGGTTGAGTTTGTAAGGATTAGGCGAATGAGCGCTAGAACGACAGGGCATGAGGACAGGCCGGCGGCTTTTTGGTTCGTTTTTGGCCGGACAAAAATGAACGATGAAATATTGTTGTAATGCCTGTGCATCAGCCCTACCCGAACCAAAGCCAAAAAAACAAACCCCTTTTTCAGCACAAACACTACAATATCGGAGCACATTGCGGATTGAGCCAGTCGCGCTCTGCTTCAGTCAACTGTGGCGAAAGCGCTTGAAATACCCGTTCATGATAGCTGTTGAGCCACTTTTTCTCAGAAGCATTCAGCATGTGAATATCGATGAGCTGCTTGCTTATGGGATACAACGTGAGGTCCTCAAAGCACAAAAAGTCTTCCGAATTGTGATCACTGCCGTTTTGGACAGCTAAAATCAGATTTTCGATGCGAATTCCATATTCATGAGCCTTGTAGTAGCCCGGCTCATTCGAAGAAAACATTCCCGCTTGCAGGGGGGTCGTTCCGCGCTCACTGAGATTAGGTACAAAACCCTGAGGCGGTTCGTGAACATTCAAAAAGAAACCCACGCCGTGTCCCGTGCCATGTCCGTAATTCAGCCCCTCCTTCCAGAGATATTGCCTGGCCAGCACATCCAGTTGAACACCGCGTGTTCCTTCGGGAAAAACAGCCTGGGCGAGAGCGATATGTCCCTTGAGTACCCGCGTATAATTTTTCTTGACTTCCTCACTGACCTCGCCCAGGGCGAAGGTTCGCGTGATATCAGTCGTACCGTCAAGATACTGTCCTCCGGAATCTACCAAAAGCACCCCTTCATTTCGGATGAGGGATTGCTTTTCGCTCGTAGCATGATAATGAACAATAGCTCCATTTCCCCGATATCCCACTATGGCCTCAAAACTCTCGCCCCGGTAGAGCGCTTGTTGCGATCGAAAGTGAGCTAATTTTTCAGCTACCTCCGTTTCTTTCACCGGCCGCTCTTTCAATTGTTTCTCGAGCCAGCGGAAAGCTTGAACGAGAGCTACGCCATCTTTAACCATGGCGTGGCGAATATTTGTAATTTCCGTTTCATTCTTAATAGCCTTCATTCCTCGAACGGGGCCGGCTTTTTCCAGATGATCATGGTCACTTAAGGCCTTAAAAATGGCTCGTGAGGCCGTTTGAGGGTCTACCCACAGGCGAAAACGAGCCGACATCTCTTTTAGCTCAGAAAATGCGCTTTCGTAGGGTCGCAACTCGACCTTTGCCGCTGCCATATCGTCCTCTATAGTTTCAGACACCTTTTCTTTGTCGATAAATAAATAGTGTCGGTCTGAAGTGATCAAGAGATAAGAGTAAAATAACGGATTCATGGGAACATCCCGGCCTCGCAAGTTGAGTGTCCAGGCAATATCGTCCAATCCGGACATCCAGAGCCCATCAACGTTCTCTTCCCGCAATTTTTGTTGAATGCGCATGAGTTTTTGCTCCCGGCTTTCACCGGCATATTTTACGGGAAAATCTTCGATGGCAGCTGAGGAAAGTCCCGGGCGCTCCGTCCAAACCTCGGAAATGAGATCTACATCGGACTTCAGCGTTAGATCATTGCCTTCGAGACGCTGCTCTATTTTTCTAATATCCGATTCGGTAAACAGTCGGCCATCACAGGCTAGCGTGGCTCCATCGGGAAGCTGATCAATCAGCCAGTTGATAAACCAGGCCTCCCGGCTTCCGTCCATTTTGTGTAAATGTCCATCTGCAGCCTTCAGTTCTTCCGGCGCTTGCAAATAATAGCGGCTATCTGTCCAAAGCCCAAGATGCTTGTCGGTCACGACGACCGTTCCTGCCGAACCTGAAAAACCCGATATCCAGCTGCGGGATTGCCAGTATTCGGCTACGTATTCGCCCTGATGGGGGTCCGAAGAAGGGATGATATAGGCATCTATTTGCGCCGCTTTCATAGCCGATCGCAAGTTAGAAATTCGGTTTTTTATATCCGTCATGGTCTTATATTATATTTTTTTGTAATATATTTCTTATCTTCGCTTAGCGAATTTTACGTACCACTCTGGTTGAGTGTGTGACGAAGATACGTCTTTCAAAGAAATCACAAAAAACCCGCTCATCTGAGAAGAATCTATTATCTTGGAGGGTGAGCTACAGAGCCTCGGTCCCATGGTAGAAATGAAACAAAGGCTGTCGCAAAAGATGACTCAAAAGTTGTCGCCGCAACAGATTCAGTTGATGAAACTGCTGCAGGTGCCTACTTATGCCCTGGAGCAGCGCATCCAGGAAGAGATGGAAGTCAACCCGGCTTTAGAGGAAGATATGCAGCCCACAGAAGGTTTGGACGAATTGTCGGCTGAGGAAGAGCGATCTGAGGATGAGTTTGAACTCGATGACTATCTCGAAGAGTATATGGAAGACGATCCGACGACCTATCGCCAATCATCGACATCCGGAGGCGGAATGACCGAAGAAGATCGTCGAAAAATGGCAGTCGCTCAGGATGGTTTTTCTGAATATTTGGAAGAACAGTTGTCCATGCGACGCCTCAAAAGCGAAAGAAAGGAAACGATCGCGAATCAGATTATTGGCAGCCTGGATGAGGATGGATATTTGCGTCGGGAGATCTTTTCCATTATTGATGATTTGATGTTTGCACAAAATATCGAAGTGAGTGAGGATGAAATCCGGGAAGTGTTGGACGTCATCCAGGGCTTCGACCCACCGGGTGTGGGCGCTCGTTCGCTGCAAGAGTGTTTGCTGATTCAGACGAAAAAACGGTTGCGGAAAATGGAGTCAGACCCCGACCCGGACTGGCAGCGAGCTCATGTGATTCTCGAGAGCTATTTTGACGCCTTTGCCAAAAAGCACTACAGTCGCCTTCTCAAAGCCCTGGAGTGTTCGGAGGATGAGCTCAAAGCCTCCATGGAAGTGATCACCTCACTCAATCCACGGCCGGCCAGCGCTTTTTCTTCAGGACGGGCGAGTTTACAGGATCAGTATATTATTCCAGATTTCATAGTGGAAAATAAAGATGGAGATCTCGTTCTGAGTCTCAACAGCATGAATGCCCCGGAACTACAGGTCAACCGGCAATATCAGCAAATGCTTAAAACATTTAAAGACCAAAAGTCCGCTGATAGTAAGCCTCAGAAGGAGCAAAAAGAGGCGGCCATGTTTATTAAGCAAAAAATTGATTCGGCGCGCTGGTTTATCGATGCGATTCAACAGCGCCAGCAGACGATGTACAAAACCATGTACGCCATTCTGCAATATCAACGCGAGTATTTCCTGACCGGCGATGACGGGCGCATAAAACCCATGATCCTAAAAGACATTTCAGCCGTGACGGGACTCGATATTTCCACCATCTCTCGGGTAGCCTCTGCCAAATACGTGCAAACAGAATTTGGAACCAAGCTGCTTAAGGACTTCTTTTCCGAATCTATGCAAAATGCCGAAGGCGAGGAGGTCAGCACGCTCGAGATCAAAAATGCCCTTAACCTCATCGTTGAAAAAGAGAATAAACAAAAGCCTCTATCAGATCAAAAACTGATGAAGGCTCTTAAAGAAAAAGGATATAATGTGGCACGACGAACCGTAGCCAAATATCGCGAGCAGCTTTCCATACCCGTAGCCCGACTTCGAAAAGAACTGTAATTCAAAACTATTTCTCATCTGATCCCTTCAGCCTTTAAACTATCCCGATGTTTGTAGAAGCTATTCAACATATCTCTCAATTTACGCGTCCGATCCAAACCCTGATTCGAACATACGGAGCCAAAACCGTTCGACCGGGCTTATCCAGTCTCTTTTTTATTAATGACCAGGGCGTGGCTGTCAGTTGCAAACACGTTGCCAACCTCATTACCGCAGCCAATCAAAAATTGCAGCAGTATCAGAGCTTTAAAGAAAAACTGGCCGCCCTTCCCCGCGATCACACCTTCGAAAAGGCATTTGAAGGCCTGATCAAAGAGTATCGGTACACTGAAAATACCGTGGTTCAAGTCAAAAACAACTTCGTGGGTTGTGTGCATCCACTACATCAAATTCAGGTTCACAATCATCCAGAACACGACTTAGCCATTCTACATTTTAAAGGGCATAACCAAAATCAGTACCGCGGACATGCGACCTTTCTGAAGGATATGTCTGAGCTCAAGGCCGGAAAGACCCTTTGCCGCGCCGGATTTCCCTTTCCCGAATACAAGAACTACGCTTTCGATGAAGAAAAGGACGAAATGTTTTTCCTGCCAAAGCAAACCCCGAATATTCCCATTTTTCCGCTTGAGGGTATGGTGACCCGCAATATCGCTTCAAAACAGGGCGAAATTTTTGGCATTGAACTTAGTACCCCCGGCCTCAAAGGACAAAGTGGGGGGCCACTTTTTGACACTCGAGGTCGTATCTTTGGCATGCAGCAAAGTACCAAGCACCTACATCTGGGATTCGATATCGAAAACAAGCCCATTCATACCAAACACGGTCGACGGAAAGTCAGCAATTACGCCTTCTTACATCTCGGACAATGTATCCGCGCAGATATCATCAAGCAGTTTTTGGATGAAAAAGGATATACTTATCACGAAGCATAAGCGATGAAACTGTCCCAAAAGGAAAAAAATCGGTTAAGAGAATTGTACCTAAAAGCTTATTACGAGGTGTGGCCTAACCATGTAGCCGAACCACTGATTCTTCGACCCGGTGTGCATCACCCAGAAATCGACGCCGAACTTGGGGGTGCGAATAGCTGGATGTTTATTACTGCTCATAACCCTATGGGAAAATTGCATCTGCCAGAGGTCAATAAAAAGGCACAACAACAGCTACATCTGGACATAAAACGAGCAAATAAAAACTACTGGCCGGGCCGCGGTTATGATCCTCGCTCAGGCGAAGATTGGGAAGAGCCGTCTATATTCGTTTTTCCCATCTCCCGAAAAGAAGCGAGGGCTTGGGCGGAACAATTTCGGCAGTTAGCGGTTCTTTTCGGCGAACGGGGACAGGCTGCAGAATTGCTGTTTAC
>CAZVFU010000130.1:0-5063 GCA_964626595.1 uncultured Saprospiraceae bacterium | reverse complement strand
CCATATTCTTTACCCTGGAAACATCCCAGCTACTTATATCCTGATTGAACGCATAGGCTCTATAAAACATACTTCCCAGGTTTTCCGTTCCGGTTATATTCCAACTATCCATCGGTTGATTATACGAACTGGTTTCTTCAAACAGGCCATCAAAATAAATGACAGAAGAAACGTCCCAGGAATTGATATTCTGATTGAAAGATTCCGCCCCCTTAAAAGCAGTGCTCAGGTCCGTCACCTTTGAAGTGTTCCAGGCCCCGATGGCTCCATTAAACGAACGGGCACCATTGAATATGGCGTAGAGGCTTTCTACATTTGAAATATTCCAGTCATTCAGGTCTTGATTGAAGCTTTCTGCGCCAAAAAATGTCAGTGCTAAACTGATTACGTTGGAAACATCCCATTGGCTGATATCCCCATTAAAGGCTTTCGCATTCTGAAACACTCTTTCTAGGGTTTGAACATTACTGATATTCCAACTGCTAATGTTGCCATTGAAAGATTCTGCGTCTCGGAATATTCCCCATATGGACGTCACCTTTGACACATCCCATTTGGATAAGTCTTGATTGAATGATTTGCAACCGGAAAACATCTGCATCATATTTTCCACATTCGAAACATTCCACTCATTTAATGGCTGATCAAAGGAGCTGGCCCCATTAAACATTGTAGACATGTCGGTCACTTGCTCTACATCCCAGTTATTAATATTACTGTTAAAGGTTGATGCTCCTGCAAACATTTCTGACATATCTCTAACCTTGGAGACATCCCATTGAGAGAGATCGCTATTAAACAATGGCGCATAGGCAAACATACCGTCTGTCTGTCTGGCATTTGAGACATCCCATTGACTCACATCTCCTGTAAAGGATTGGGCTCCATTAAACATTTGTGTAAATACAACGATATTGGATACATCCCATCCACTTACATCACCATTAAACTTCTCAGCAAATAGGAACATATTCGTGACAAACAATACGTTCGACAGATCCGGTGTATCTGTTGCAGGACACACCATGTTTTTTGCACTTGCGAACGATCGCTCAAAGCTTCTCCACTCTATATTGCCCCACTGATCAATGGAAAGTAGTTTGTGAGCAATGTCTCCTTGCGAGGGATTCGCGGAATTCTCAAAATGAGGAAACTCGCCACGTATTCGAATAGTATACGTGCCTGCTCTCCCAAAATCGTGTGAGATATTCCCCCTCACATTTGTGGTGTCATAGATCCCATCGTTATTCCAGTCCACATCATAATCGTAATTATAGGCGAAATTGGTTCGAATAATAATAGAGGACGTATCCGTTTCTCCGGGATTATCCGTTTTCCAGGTGGTGATAAAAGGCCTATCGCCTTGAGCAAAGGAGAGACTGCTAAGCCCCAGCATCCCGATTAAAACCAATAGAAAAGAAGCTATATTTTTCATAAGTTATAAATATTTTATTATAAATAAAGTACTTTTTTCCAACATATTCAGTGACATAAGTTACTTAACCAAATATTTTTTCGACATATCACCAACAATCCTGTAGGATGTTCGGGGCTTTGCATTTAGAATGTATTCTGAGCCAAGTTCCCCATTGAGTAAAGTACTTTTTTTTCCTCATTATGGTTTATGAGCCAGAACCTCTCCCCACTTCCAATTGTATATAATATATGGCATTACTTACGGTAAATTCTAACGGTATCTATTGTGAGCGTGCAGATGTATACCTTGACCCCTGGCGGCCTGTCAAACGGGCGCTGATTAGTCATGGGCATGCCGATCACGCGCGCTGGGGGCATGAGCAGTATTTGTGCACCCATTCCGCCAAACCTGTTATTGAATATCGGCTGCCTGATGCTAAGGTGAAGTCTATTTCCTATGGGGAGCCTATCCATATCGGTGGTGTTACCTTCTCATTTCACCCGGCGGGGCACGTACTGGGCTCCGCCCAAATTCGGGCTGAATACCGGGGTGAAGTTTGGGTATTTACCGGCGATTTTAAAACGCAAAAGGATCCTATTGCCGAAGATTTTGTGCCCGTGGAGTGCCAGCATTTGATTATGGAGTGCACGTTTGGCTTGCCAGTTTTCCGCTGGCCGGATGAAGCCTTCTTGCGCAAGCAAATCAATGGTTGGTGGGCGAACTGCCAGGAGCAAGGGGTGCTTCCCGTGATCGGATCGTACTCCTTGGGGAAAGCGCAACGCGTCATTCAAATGCTGGATCCCGATCGCGGACCCATACTCACCCATGGAGCCGTAGAAAACACAAATGAAGTCATGCGAAAACAAGGGGTTGATTTGCACCCCACCATTCGGGTAGAAGGAAGGCAGCTGGATGAAGAGTATAGAAATGGAATTGTGATTTGTCCGCCTTCGGCCATGCGATCCGCCTGGATGAAAAAGTTTCGACCTTATAAAACAGCCATGGCCTCGGGGTGGATGGCTTCGCGAGGAAATCGGCGGCGGCGGAACGTGGATCGGGGATTTATTATTTCGGATCATGCGGATTGGCAGGGGTTATTGACAGCCGTTCGCGAGTCTGGAGCTAAGGAAGTGTTGACCACACATGGCTATTCTCATGTGTTTGCGAGGTATCTGAGAGAAGAAATGGGCGTCCGTAGTCGGGAACTGCAGACCGAGTATGGAGCGGAAGAGGGGGAGGGGGAAGAAGAGTCCAAAGGGTAATTCCGAACTTGTAAAAAGGGATCGCGGTCGTTGTCAAGGCATTACTATTGTCAGTTGACCCCACCATAATTATGAACTCCTTACAGAAAGTCCATTTAAGCTAGTCCTCACAAATTTTTACCTTTGAATGTCTATTTAACCCATAATAATATGGGGGATAGATTTTACTTTAATTACAGACCATTCGTTGGTTTTACCTAATATTCTGCCTGATGACTCAAAAAGCCATACTTATCTTTCACCTTCTTCTCTGCACCTTTTTTCTGGTCGCTCAGGACGAAAATGAACCGGTCACCGGCTCTCAGCAGCTTGCTATAGTACCCTTTGACTACGCTTCAGATAGTACGCATCAGTCTATTGATGATATTACTACCGGATTTTTTAGTAGTCCGTTTTCGATCAAGAGTTTTATTGAAGAAATTTCATATGGAAAAGCCACGATAGAAGGAACCGTGTATGACTACAGACGAAATCAACCGCCCTTATTTGGTCAGGGATATACAAATTGTTTTCCAGTAGATGACGTCATCGCTAGTCAGCCTGACGTGGATTATTCCAATATAGATAATATCGTACTCATGGTGCATGATACCGTTAGCAAATCTTGTGCAGCTGGAAATAGCTCCTTTAGCAAGTTGCCCTTTTCGACACCTAACGGAAACCTTAGCTTTCGTCGGAGTGGTTTTCGAACTCAATTTTTTACTCCACATGAGTTTTCCGGGATTTCAAACAGTACAGTGGCTCATGAGCTCCTACATAGCTTTGGAATATCCTACCATTCCAACTCCTATATTAAGAAGGATGGAGAGTTTGAAATTCAAGCTTATGGTAACCTTTTCGATATTATGGGATTGCGGTCACAAGCTTCACACCCCTGTGCTTTAATAAAAGAGCAAAAAGGATGGCTAACAGAGAATGAAATACGCAGGGTCCAAAGCAGTGACACCCTCCGGATATATCCCCTAGAAAAGAAGCTTCCCGGACAAACGCAATGTGTGGTTATAGATCTGCCGAATGATTTAGATTTGCAGCCCAACGATGATCTACTCTTTTCCAAAATCTATATCGAATACCGCGGACTAACCGGCTTTGATCAACGATCCATAAGACGCATACGGCTTAATGATGGGTCTAACTACACCCTTGACGCCCCCCATGGTGCGCTCATCTATGGCATCGACTGCCAATTAAATGATGATTATTGCCTCCCGGTATTGATCGATATGCATCCAGAACCGATAGGGGGTCTAGGAGCATCTTACATTCCACATGAAGCTTCTGATGCGCAACTACTTCTCAACGAAAGCTATTCCGTGCCAAACAGCGACTTGACCATACAAGTAACAGAGGTCGCTCCCGGTGAATATATTGAAGTCGTCATAAATATGGATATGGTTTCAGCAGTAGAGGAAAAACCATTGTCCAACCTTCGAGTTTACCCCAATCCTGCTCATGACATGATTCATGTGTCGGGCATGGAAGGTACTGAGATACGAAGCCATATCTACGATGCACATGGCAAGCTCGTTTTAACTGTCAGTAATACTCGCCATATTAACATTAGTGCCCTTCAACCCGGGACTTATATTGTAGAGCTTACTCACTCCATCACCGGGCAAAAAAGCACTCAAAAAATCGTGGTTTCCCGATAAGAGACCCTCGAAGAAAAACGGCAGAATACGCTTCGTCTGTTTGCCATCCTTTTCCGAAGGCTTTTCAGCGGGCGGACGGGTGGCCAGTCGGCCATCGAAGCGCATTAAAAATGGAACACATCCATTAGAGTTTGTACCTTAGAAGAAAATATTGTGCTTCTTGTAAAAAGAAAAGCATGCCTGTATAGCGATAGCATTTATGCTTCCGGGTTTTCGACCCAGATGGGATTGGGTGCTCTGCCAGAAAAATGATGTTTATCACAAACAGCACATAAATGAAAAGCCTTTGGGTTCCCTTACTTATTAGTATTGCGGCGGTCAGTCTAATATTCGTCTTTTTCGAAGGGATAGAAGGCCACTTTAGAGAAGCTTTGGAGTCGGCTCAATCTAAGGTGAAGATGTATGCCTTGTTGAGCTTTGGAATTCTCGTTTCAGACATCTTGCTGCCTGTCCCCAGCAGCATCATTTTGTATTTAAATGGATGGGTGCTGGGCTTATGGAATGGCTTTTTCCTTTCTTACCTTGCCCTTCAGATTTCTGCATGTTTGGGTTACATTCTGGGCATGAAAACTTCTTTCGGAAAGCCCCAATCCTTTGATAAGTCAAAACTTTGGATTGAAAAATATGGCTTCGTAGCCATTCTGGTTTCCAGAGGAATCCCCATACTCTCTGAAAGCATAAGCTATACGGCTGGCTTTAATAAAATGAGATGGAGAACTTTCCTTATTTCCA
>CAZVFU010000129.1:0-5137 GCA_964626595.1 uncultured Saprospiraceae bacterium | reverse complement strand
AACGATTAAACAATTCAACATCTGTTCCGCGTGAGGGATAGTAGGGGCCGCGAGCATCGCGAGCGGGTCCCGAGGATTGCCATCGGCAATCTCGGGGACGGCACCCCCGCATAGCCCGACCCTCGTCGCGAGGATCGCCTTTGGCGCTCTCGAGGACGAGGGGCACGCCCCAAAAAAAAAGAGAGACCGTATAACACAGTCTCTCTTCGTATTTTATCTATTGAAAACGGCTGCTTATTATGAATCCATGGGTTTTGCTCCCTGAACTAAAATGTTCACGGTATTATTGAGAACCTCGACAAATCCAGATCGGATATGGAACAACTTTTCCTTCCCCTCTTCGTCCTGCAGATTTATGTCGCCATCGGCCAAGGAGGCTACGATGGGAGCGTGCTGAGGGAGGATCTGAAAGCTGCCATCCTCACCGGGTAGGGTAATAATTTGGGCTTTTCCCTGAAATAATTTTTCCTCGGGACTTAAAATATGGACGTGCAGCATGATTAGGCGTTTTCTTCGATCATTTTCTTACCGGCTTCAATAACTTCTTCGATATTTCCTTTAAGGTTAAATGCCGCTTCCGGATACTCATCCATTTCACCGTCCATGATCATATTAAAACCCTTAATGGTTTCTTCGATCGGCACGAGCACACCTTTAAGACCGGTGAACTGCTCGGCCACATGGAAAGGCTGAGATAGGAAACGCTGAACTTTCCGGGCTCTATAGACAATCATTCGGTCTTCTTCGGAGAGTTCTTCCATTCCCAGAATGGCGATAATATCCTGAAGTTCGTTGTATCGTTGAAGAAGATTTTTAACCCGTTGTGCGGTTTGGTAATGCTTGTCCCCGATAATTGCCGGATCCAAAATTCGAGACGTAGAGTCCAATGGATCCACGGCGGGATAAATACCCAGAGATGCAATTTTTCTAGAAAGAACCGTGGTGGCATCCAAGTGAGCAAATGTGGTGGCCGGCGCGGGGTCAGTCAAGTCATCCGCAGGTACATAAACCGCCTGAACGGAAGTAATTGAACCTCGTTTTGTTGAAGTAATACGCTCCTGCATTCTACCCATTTCGGAAGCGAGGGTCGGCTGATAACCCACAGCTGAAGGCATACGACCCAAAAGAGCCGAAACTTCAGAACCCGCTTGTGTAAATCGGAATATATTGTCGATAAAGAAAAGAATGTCTTTTCCACCCTGGGGGTCATCCATATCTCCATCTCGGAAATACTCCGCAATCGTCAAACCGGAAAGTGCTACTCGGGCACGTGCTCCGGGAGGCTCATTCATCTGTCCGAATACAAAAGTGGCTTTCGAGGATTCGAGATCCTTGGTGCTGACTTTACTTAGGTCCCAGCCGCCTTTCTCCATAGATTCAGAAAAGTCCTCACCGTAATTGATAATTCCGGCTTCGAGCATCTCACGCATCAGGTCATTTCCTTCACGCGTTCGCTCACCCACGCCAGCAAATACAGAGATTCCCTCGTATCCTTTGGCAATGTTATTAATGAGTTCCTGAATCAAAACGGTTTTTCCTACACCTGCACCACCGAAAAGACCAATCTTACCCCCTTTTAGGTAGGGTTCGATCAAATCAATCACCTTAATCCCAGTGTATAACACTTCGGATTCGGTGGATAAGTCTTCATACCTGGGCGGCTTTCTGTGGATAGGATACTCGTTATCACTAGACTCGATGGGATGAATACCGTCGATGGTCTTCCCAACCACATTGAACAATCGGCCCTTGATCTTGTCTCCGATCGGCATGGAAATGGGGCGCCCCTGGTCTACAACGGGCATTCCTCGCGTAAGACCCTCTGTGGAGTCCATCGCGATCGCTCTCACGGTGTGCTCTCCCAAGTGCTGCTGCACTTCAAGAACAAGTATATTGTCTTCACTTCTTTGAATCTCAAGTGCATTATACAAATTCGGAACTTGCGATCCTTCGTCGGAAAAGCTCACATCAACTACTGGGCCAATGATCTGCTGAATAATACCTTTATTTGCCATACCTAAAAATTACGTGCTGAGGTTATTAAAATCGGGGCAAAGATAAGCTTTTTCCCTTTCGCACAAAAAATAGCTTGTAGAATAATTCAAACAACCTCAAAGCAGTTAATTCTACACGAAATATGAACTAAGTATGACGAGAGGGTATTGGTATTTATAAGATGGAAACCCTATGAAAATTATTACTCTTAACATCAGGATAAGTGCTATGAAATGCCCTTTGCAACTTGTACTTTTACCACAGTTAGATATAATATCACCATGAGCAAAAAGTCGAAACAATTTCCCGTAAGTGGCATGAGCTGTGCGGCCTGTGCCGGCAGTGTGGAGTCTGTTTTGGAACAATCTCCCGGAGTAGATCGAGCAGAAGTAAATTTTGCCGATCAATCCGTTTGGATTGAGTACAATGCGGACGAGGAAGACTTAAAGAGTGCCCTTCAGGAAGTCGGCTATGACATCATTATTCAAGAAGATAATCCGCTGGAGCAACAGGAAGAGGAAAAGCAAAAATCTTATGAGGAATTGAAACGGCGAACCTTAGGGGCTGCTATTCTCACCCTGCCTGTATTCATCATCGGTATGTTTTTTATGTCCTGGGAGGAAGGCCGCTGGATTTCTTTGGTTCTCAGCACTCCAATTCTATTTGTTTTCGGTCGCCAATTTTTTATTCAGGCCGCCCGACAGGCCCGGCGGGGAAAAGCGAATATGGATACACTGGTAGCCTTGAGTACTGGGATAGCCTACACTTTTAGTTTATTTAATACACTATATCCCGAGTTTTGGACGAATCGGGGCTTGGATCCACATGTGTATTATGAGGCTGCGACTGTCATTATTACTTTTATCCTCGTCGGACGATTACTTGAGGAGCGGGCCAAGTCGCAGACAGGTGCTGCGCTAAAAAAATTGATGAATCTGAAGCCGGATCGCGTCATCCTTATAACTGAGGGTAAAGAAAAGGAAATTGGGACGGAAGAGGTACAAGTTCATGACACCCTTCGGGTTCGCCCCGGTGAACGCATTCCTGTAGACGGCATACTCCTTTCGGGACAAAGTTATATCGATGAGAGTATGATCAGCGGAGAACCGGAGGCTGTAAAGAAAAGTAAGGGGGACCGGGTTTTCGCCGGAACGATTAATCAGAAGGGGAGTTTCGATTTCACCGCTAAAAAAGTGGGTGCAGAGACCTTACTTTCTCAAATTATAGAGCGGGTGCGAAGAGCACAAGGTAGCAAAGCGCCGGTGCAAAAACTCGTGGACCGAATCGCGGCTGTATTTGTACCCGTAGTGATTTCTATTTCGATTTTGACTTTCGTTTCATGGAACATTTGGGGCGGGGCCGATGCCTTTTCCCACGCCCTACTCACTTCGATTAGCGTTTTAGTTGTGGCCTGCCCCTGTGCACTGGGATTAGCCACACCCACTGCCATAATGGTGGGCATTGGCAAGGGAGCTGAAAACAATATATTAATACAGGATGCAGAGAGCCTGCAACGCGCTCGTAAAGTTGACACCTTAATACTAGATAAAACAGGCACCATTACAGAAGGCCGTCCCCGGGTGGCCGAGCAAATATGGGCAGATGAAAGCAAATCAAAGCAAGCGAAAGCCGTAGCTTTAGCTATGGAACAACGATCGGAACATCCCCTGGCACAGGCTCTTATTCGCCGTTTGAAAGAAGACGGGGTATCGCCGACTAGTCTATCGGGTTTTGATAGCATCACAGGGCGCGGCCTGAAAGCCAATGACTCCAAAGGTGAAACCTTCTTCATTGGCAATGCGGCACTTATGGATGAACAAAATCTGTCCCGACCTGAGAACATTCAGGAATACCTGAATAAACATGCGGATGAAGCTCAAACGATTGTATATCTGGGCGCGGATGGAAGGGTCATTGGCTTATTTGCAATTTCAGATCAAGTCAAAGCCCACGCGGCAGAAGCCATTTCAAACTTGAAAGGACGGGGAATAGAAATCCGCATGCTCACCGGTGATCAGGAAGGCACCGCAAAGGCAGTATGTAAAGCCGTGGGCATCAATTCCTATCGCGCCTCTCTCCTACCCAGCGATAAGGCTGAAGAAATTGAGCGCCTCCAAAAGGAAGGCAAATCTGTGGCGATGGTCGGCGATGGAATCAACGACTCAGAGGCTCTGGCTACAGCTGATTTAAGCATTGCCATGGGGCATGGAAGTGATATTGCTATGGACGTGGCCGATATCACGCTGGTCACTTCCGATTTGCGTTCGATCGGCAAGGCGTTCAACTTATCTCACCTGACCGTTCGGGGTATCTATCAAAATCTGTTTTGGGCGTTCGTCTACAATATTGTGGGCATTCCGATTGCCGCCGGGCTCATTTACCCCTTTACCGGTTTCTTGCTCGATCCGATGATTGCTGCGGGTGCCATGGCTCTCAGCTCTGTTTCGGTGGTTGGAAATAGCCTCCGACTTCGGAACAAAAGGCTCTAAGAATATCGTTTCAATATAAAACAATAAGAATGAAAACCCACACCTTTAAAACAAACTTACAGTGTGCGAATTGCCGCGCCAAAGTGGCTCCTTTGTTAGACAAATCGAAGCAAGTTAATGATTGGAAGCTGGACCTGGAAGACCCCGAAAGAAGGCTACAGGTGAAGTTTTCCGGCGAAGACCCTCAAGAGATTATCGATTTAGTGAAAAAGGTCGGTTTTAAAGCTGAATTGGATGAGGCCCAATCCTAAATTGAAATCCATATGACATTTTCCGATCAGCGTTTGGCGAAGGCTTACGAATTTGCAAAAGAAGCCCATGGCGATCAGGAAGACCGATATGGAAACAATCTATTCACTTCGCACGTGCTTAAGGTCTTTGAAGAAACCGGCGGAGAAAGTGCACCAAGAGAGTTGGGCGTAATAGCTCTCCTTCATGATGTCCTGGAAAAAACTCACGTAAGGGCTCAGGAAATCACCGAAAACTTTGGAGACAGCATCTCCAAAGCGGTGGTGGATCTGAGCCGTGATCCAAAAACACCTTACTTTGATTATATCCGGGATCTTTCTTCCAATCCGCGCGCAGTGACAGTTAAACGAGCAGATTTACATGTCAATTTGAATTCTGCACAAAGAATGAGACTGCCCGATGAT
>CAZVFU010000128.1:0-5152 GCA_964626595.1 uncultured Saprospiraceae bacterium | reverse complement strand
TCCGAGCGTCTGGAGGAGGTTCCGGAAACATATAGAAAGTCGCCTACTCGTTTGATGTGTGGATATTTTCCGCGCGGCTTAGCTTTTCCGTCGATTAGTCGGCTCATAGAATTACTTTTTTAGAACAGAAATATACGATTTCTTTTTACCTTGAGAAAAACCGAGAGTAAGTTATGAACGTACTATTATATGGAGCTAATGGATATACCGGGCGCTTGATTGCGGAGCAATGGCCTACAGATACCCACAAACTGATTTTAGCTGGCCGATCTGCGGACAAAGTAAAAAAGGTGGGACAAGAATTGGAATGGCCATATCGAGTATTTGGTCTCAATGAACCCAAGGCAGTAGAAGAAGGTTTGACAGACATAGATCTCGTATTAAATGCAGCAGGCCCTTTTAGTCGAACGGCAAAACCGTTGGTGGAAGCTTGCTTAGCAAGAAAGACCCACTATGTTGACATTACGGGGGAGGTCGAGGTCTTTGAGACTCTTCAGTCCTACCACGGTCAAGCAGAGGCGCAGGGCATTGTGATTCTACCCGGCGCTGGCTTTGACGTCGTTCCTACAGATGTGGTGGCTTCAGCTCTGAAGGAAAAAATGCCCGGGGCCCAGTCGCTCACCCTGGCCATTGCTAGTTTTGGAACCACCATTTCTCATGGGACATTAAGCACAGCTGTTTCACAGCTAGGCGAAAAAGGCAGTGTCAGAAAAGATCACAAACTAGTTCCCGAGGCCGTGGGAGAGGAGGGCCGATATTTTGAGTTTGGCGATAAGAAACGCTTTGCCATGAGCATTCCCTGGGGAGATATTTCGACGGCTTACTGGTCGACCGGCATACCCAATATTCGAGTATTTATGGCGACACCGCCCTCCACCTACAAAAAGATGAAGTGGCAGTGGCTATTTAACCCGATTCTGAAGTGGTCCTGGGTCAAGAAACGCATTCAAAAGTATGTCGACCAGAATGTGAGCGGCCCGACCGAAAAGCAACGGCAAGAAGGCTTTGCCCGGGTATATGGCGAAGTGACCGATTCAGTGGGGAATCAATTATCTATGCAGTTGGAAAGTCCCGAACCGTATGCCTTTACAGCGAGCAGCGCCATCTGGTTTGCAAATCATATTTTGAATCATCCCAGCCGTAGCGGTTATTTTACCCCGTCGACCTGGGCGGAGCCGGATGAAGTGATGGCTGCTTTGGATATGAAGGTTATTGAGAAATAGCTTCTCCCACCCGAAGGATAATAGGGTAGTTGAACTTTCCGTGATTTAACTCAGCTTACTTGAGGCCTTTTCTAAATTAGCTCTATATTTTTTATAATTATAATAAGCGCCATGTATTACCATTATAGTGAAAGCCAATTGCCATACTACACTCAAAGAGCTAAAAAAACCAAATATAGGTCAGGCCGAGAACGCCAAGAGGAATTCCAACATATACTTTAAATTTTGGGGTAATATATAGACTTAACAGTAAAACCCCGATGATAGCGACAAGTAATAAAAACTCTAACATTACTTTAGATTTATATCAATATATAAAATATACGTGCTTTTGAAATTTTAGATGGTAAGGAGGGTAGAAGTAGGGATAGGGCAATTTATATTTTTACAAATTTAAGTCGTTCCAGGATCTGCCCTTGATGCCGCAGATGGACGATATACATGCCCGGGCGGAGGTCTCCGGAATGTATGGTATACTGATCTGTCCGCGTCATCTTTTGCACAAATATCTCTTCTCCCGCCATATTGTAAAAGACCAATTGATCAAAGGGGGCGCTGGATTGGATCGTAAGCTGGTTTCGGGCGGGATTCGGAAAAAGGGAGGCTCGGATACGGTTTTGGGGTAGAACTACGGTCGGGGAAGACACGATCAGACGTTCTCCACAAGAATCGGTATAAAAACAACCCATACTATCGACCGTAAACAGCCAGGCTTTATTGTAGTCGCGAGCGGTTGAAATCTTGGTTAATAGGACGAAACTGCCATCGTCTTGCTCTTCCATTTCTACCATACTGTACTGAAAATCTTCATTGGGGAAATCCGGATGCGCATAACTGCGATGCCAGATCGTATCGCCGGCGTTATTGTATTTAGTGAGAACTGCCTGGCTTTGATAAGGGCCCTCAAAGTCTTCTTGTGTTGACAGAGTAAAAAAATAGTCACCGTATTTGCCGGCCTTTACATCCGCAATGTAGGCATCTACGTGGCGTGGATGGGGAATGAATTTATCTTTGATAAACTCACCGTTCTGGTTGATCCATACAAACTTATACACGGTTTTATTCCAATTCCATGGGAAGGGTTCCAGATCCCATCCACTTACACTGTAGTTCATCACAATAGTAGAGTCGGACAAGACCGCAAACCAGGGAGGTACGGCCCCACCAGACATGGGTTCATCCGGAATATACTCCCACAGGATGTTGCCGGAGGTGTCGATCTGAGTTAGCTGCGCTCTTCTTTCGAACGAGAATGCTGATTTGGTAGTGCCTGAGCTAAAGAGAATGGTGTTATTAAATAATTCATCAATTTGCATTATAAAAGAATAGATATCGTTCTTGAAATAATACTTTTTCCACAGTATATCACCATTTGAGTTAATCTTCGTTAAAAGTGCATATCTGTAATCTAAAGAATCAATTGAGGAATATAAGTAAGCATTGATACCAATCGCTTTTGAGCCACTGGAGTAATTGATTTCACCGGTTGTTTCTATTGTAAATTTCCCATCTAATTCAAAATCTAAAGAAATGTTATAATAGCGCAAATCCTTTTGCAATGACCGGTCCCTCCCAAAAATATAAAAAAGACTATCACGCATTACAAACATGGGGTCTGGGCCAAAATTGATGCTATCGAAATATAAAACTGAGGACGTATCTGAATTGTATTGATCGTATTCTATCAGTGTAGATTTGACTTCTAGTTCCGAGTTGAAATAGTTGGTCGCGACATAAAACTTGTTATTAAATTTCATAAACTGATCAAAATTTATATTCGCAGAGTCGACTTCGAGAACGACGGAAAATGAGTCCTGACTGATTCCTATCACAGGCACAGAGAAGAGGAAAACAAGTATCTGTAGATAAAAAGCCCCCCTCATATTTTCACAAATTTAAGTCGTTCCAGGATTTGCCCTTGATGCCGCAGATGGACGATATACATGCCCGGGCGGAGGTCTCCGGAATGTATGGTATACTGATCTGTCCGCGTCATCTTTTGCACAAATATCTCTTCTCCCGCCATATTGTAAAAGACCAATTGATCAAAGGGGGCGCTGGATTGGATCGTAAGCTGGTTTCGGGCGGGATTCGGAAAAAGGGAGGCTCGGATACGGTTTTGGGGTAGAACTACGGTCGGGGAAGACACGATCAGACGTTCTCCACAAGAATCGGTATAAAAACAACCCATACTATCGACCGTAAACAGCCAGGCTTTATTGTAGTCGCGAGCGGTTGAAATCTTGGTTAATAGGACGAAACTGCCATCGTCTTGCTCTTCCATTTCTACCATACTGTACTGAAAATCTTCATTGGGGAAATCCGGATGCGCATAACTGCGATGCCAGATCGTATCGCCGGCGTTATTGTATTTAGTGAGAACTGCCTGGCTTTGATAAGGGCCCTCAAAGTCTTCTTGTGTTGACAGAGTAAAAAAATAGTCACCGTATTTGCCGGCCTTTACATCCGCAATGTAGGCATCTACGTGGCGTGGATGGGGAATGAATTTATCTTTGATAAACTCACCGTTCTGGTTGATCCATACAAACTTATACACGGTTTTATTCCAATTCCATGGGAAGGGTTCCAGATCCCATCCACTTACACTGTAGTTCATCACAATAGTAGAGTCGGACAAGACCGCAAACCAGGGAGGTACGGCCCCACCAGACATGGGTTCATCCGGAATATACTCCCACAGGATGTTGCCGGAGGTGTCGATCTGAGTTAGCTGCGCTCTTCTTTCGAACGAGAATGCTGATTTGGTAGTGCCTGAGCTAAAGAGAATGGTATTATTGTAAAATTTATTGATTTCCATTACAAAAGAATAGATATCATTTTTGAAATAATACTTTTTCCATAGAATGTCACCATTTGAATTGATTTTCGTTATAAGCGCATATCTGTATTCTAAGGAATCAATCCTTGATACTATATAAGCATCAGAAAATAAAACCCCGGCAGTCCCAGGGTAATTTTGGATGCCCGTAGAGTTTACTCTGTATTTTTTGTTTATCGTTAAATTGGTGTCAAGCGAATAATATCGTATATCTTTCGGCAATGATCTATCTTTCCCTACTACGTACATTGTTTTTTCATCAAAGTTGAATATTGGGTCTCGACCAAAATTCAAGCTATCAAGAATAATGATTTTACTCACTTTTTCCTCAATAGGGTCAATTTCAATTATTGAAGATTCCGTTTCCAAATCTACATTTGGGTATACTGTCGTAATCAAGTAATTATTATTAAATTGTAGGAAATTACTTAAAGTTAGATTAGCCGAATCTTGAGATATGAGGATGTTAAACCTTTCCTGTCCATCTAGTGAAAAAGGAAGAACTAGTATCATGCAAAGAAAAATTTGTAATAAACGTGTTCTCATTGTTTTACAAATTTTATGCGATCAACTAATCGCCTCTTGTTTGATAACTGAATAATATATAGGCCGGAAGGCAATTCTGAAGATTGGAACTTATAATTCGATGTTTCCCCAAACTCTTTTTCAACTACTTTTGTACCATTTATCGAATAGATTCCCAGCGCACTAAATGCTTGATTGGATTTTATTACTATATCTGTTGATGCTGGATTGGGAAAAACAAAGCTCTTTTTAGCAGAATTTAAAGGCTCTGCGCTTGTTGCGATAGGTTCGGTCTGAAAGATATATCCCGGTGTATCCAACGGCAGTTCCAATAGTTTTCCTGTTAATTTATAATACAAGCCATAGGCAAAACCCGCAGCCGGATAAGGCTCATACGTGATTTCTTTTAACCGTTTAATATCAGCATAGTCTATCGAATCAAGACTTTCCCCATTTAAATGTCTTAGATTGGTCTCTTGAACTTCTATAAAAAGTGCTTCTGGTATATCTTCTGTATTCATTGAACTCAACAGTGATTCTGCCTCATTGTACATTTCTTCTTCCA
>CAZVFU010000127.1:0-5264 GCA_964626595.1 uncultured Saprospiraceae bacterium | reverse complement strand
TGTAAGCGATCAAGTCAACCGATATCCCCGCGCTAAGGATGGGAGTGGTCCCGCTGGTGTCATGACCACTAAAAAAGTATTGCAAAGTCGCAGTAGACTTTTGTTCAGATCAAGGCGCGATGAAGGAAAACATTTGTAGAGACAAGCTTGCCTCTACAATATGACTGAAGAGCAACGCAGATATGAGCAAAAAGATTAAGACTGGGTCTGTAACGGACTTGGTGGTCATGACAGGAGAAGCGGGAGTCCGAAGGGCGAAAGCCCTGTAGGACGGAACCCACGGACAGCCTGACCCCGCTACTGGCGGGGTAGCGCCCAAAACATTTGGAAAAACTAAATATTATTTTCTACCGAAATCAGCAGGGATTTCTCCCCAACTTTTTGTTTCCCACTTTTTAATCGGATTTTTTATCTCGTTCTGGTGTAGCCATTTTTCTGCTCGCTGGATCAATTCCTTGAGCTTGCGATTACGATGATCGAATTTCAGCTTTGTGTTTGCCTTTTTTTTGCGGATCCATGCCATGGCTGTCCGGGAATCAGTATATATAGGTGTGGATACGATTTCAGACTGCTGCAATAATGCTGCGGCATGAACAATAGCTAGAAATTCACCGATATTATTGGTGCCTTGGTGAAAGGGGCCTTTGCGGAACCATTCTTCTCCGGTAGATACCCAAACACCTCGGTATTCCATATCCCCGGGGTTGCCGCTACAGGCCGCATCCACAGATAAGGCCAAGGGGTCTAAATCAGACGGGGGCTTTAGTAGGTGTTTCGGGGTAGAAGAGGAGGAAGATTTCTTAAAATTTGGTCCACTGTAAAAAGCTTCCTCTGCCGCATTGTGGGAAGAGAAGGATTTATATTTTGCGCCGGGATATCCTTTGATCTGCAATTGGCAATCATTCCAATTGTCATAAATGCCGGGTGTTTCTCCGACCCAAACGACGTAGTATTTTTTCTTTTTCGCCATAAAGTAAAGGTACTGAAAAAGGAAGGCTTGCGAAAACAGGATGATGTGGCACTTATTTAGTTACTTTGCCTCACAGATAAACACATATCATGATAGATACCCACGCACATGTTTTTTCGGAGCAATTTGATGAAGATCAACGGGATATGTTGAATCGTGCCCGGTCGAAAGGAGTGAAAAAAATCTATATGCCGAATATCAATGCGGAGAGTATGGATAAGATGTTGAGCTTAGCCCAATTAGAGCCCTCTTTTTTGAAACCTATGCTGGGTCTGCATCCATGCTATGTGGGTGAGGACTGGGCGGAGCAGGTGCAAAGGATAAAAGACCGCTTAGGTGAAGATGGAATCGTAGGAATAGGGGAAACGGGTCTGGACTACTATTGGGATACCCAGTACGTAAAACAGCAAAAATCATCTCTGGAGCAACATGTGGAGTGGGCTTTGGAGTACGACCTGCCGATCATCCTGCATTCGCGATCTGCCATAGACGATACGACAGATATGATGGAGGCGGCAGGTCCTGAAATTCGGGGTATTTTTCATTGTTTTACAGGTACCCAGGCGCAGGCTGAACGGATTATTGACCTGGGGTTTAAGCTGGGTATCGGGGGGATCGTGACTTTTAAGAACGCAGGTTTGGATCAGGTGGTGGCCCATTTGCCGCTGGAATCCTTAGTTTTAGAGACGGACGCACCTTATTTGGCTCCCCATCCCCATCGTTCCCAGACTAATGAGCCTTCGTTTTTGCCCTTGATCGCTGAAAAAATTGCGGAGGTCCAGGGGGTGACGAGGACGGAAGTGGTGGCTCAGACCTCTCAAAATGCCCGGGATGTTTTTGGTGAGGATGAGGAGGTGAAAGAAGAGATTTGAGGTGAGATTGGAACCCCGCAAGGCAATTCCAATAGGATTAATTGCCGCTGCTTCTAGATCGGAGCCTGTTATATATTCATCTAAGGATCAAGTGGAGCAGAGGGAGCGCTGAAAGCAAAGAGGGGAAAGAGCGGGCGTATAATTGGAAGTAGGTGTTTTTCTCCTCCAATGAAAAGGGACAAATCCGAAGGGGAATTCGCTTCTCTGGAAAAAAGATTTTGATAACTCGGGGAGTTTTCCAACATTTGTAGAGATAATCAGTATTGGAGAGTTGGCCGAGCGGTCGAAGGCGCACGCCTGGAAAGTGTGTATACCCTCAACGGGGTATCGAGGGTTCGAATCCCTCACTCTCCGCTTCTTAATGAGAAATTAATATGGGAGTATCGGTCGGTAATTCGTAAGATATTCATATATTGGTCTCGTAAGTTTTAAACTTGTAACCTTTATCCACATGAAAAATCAGAATATGTTACGGAGACTTTTTTCAATAACGGCGGTTTTTACCCTCGTTTCATTTGTAGGTGCAGCAGCACTAATGGCGCAGGACGGTGGCGAAACAACTACGGGCGCGTTCCAGGTTCTAAAGGAGAAATTCATAGACGGGAACTGGGTCTTTATGAGCTTTGTATTGGTCACCTTAATATTAGGTCTGGCCTTTTGTATTGAGCGAATCATCACCTTGAGTATTGCTACGACGAATGTGGATAAGCTGCTCAACAAAATAGATGAGCAATTAGGGAATGGGAACATCGACGAGGCTAAAGAAATATGCAAAAAGACTTCAGGTCCAACGGCAAGTGTTCTTTATGAAGGCTTGAACAAAGCAGACAAAGGAGCTGAGTCAGTGGAAAAAGCCATCATTTCTTATGGCTCTGTTCAAATGGGTCTTTTAGAAAAAGGATTGGTGTGGATCTCTCTTTTTATTGCGATTGCTCCGATGCTCGGGTTTATGGGTACGGTAATCGGTATGATTGGGGCCTTTGAAGATATTGAAGCGGCCGGGGACTTGTCTCCATCTGTTGTTGCCGGAGGTATTAAAGTAGCCTTATTAACGACCGTTTTCGGTTTGATCGTGGCGATTATACTTCAAATTTTCTACAATTACATTGTAAGTAAGATTGATGGTATCGTAAATAAAATGGAAGAAGCTTCAATCGCTTTGGTAGATATCATGGCTCGCAACAATGTCATTGACTAGAATAAAAAACAGCTGAAACCGATGTATAATTTTTTATCGAGATACGGACAATTGATCGCCTTCGGATTGGGGGCTTTGCTCACAGTGATTTTTTTAGCCACAGCGTTTTCCAGTGCAGAGGAGTTTAATGCCTTGAGCGAGTCAAAACAAATGGAGACCTCCATTTTCAATTTTGGCTTGTATTCAGCCATTGTACTCACGATCGCATGCGCGGCAGCTATATTGATAGCGGGTTTGATTTTCACTGTGTTGAATGTCAAGAATTCGCTCAAGGCCCTGATTGGTCTGGCGGTGATATTGATCATATTTTTCATATCCTATAATATGGCGGATCCCAAGGGCACCGGCTCATTGGCGAGAACCATTTTAGAGGAAGGAATTCAGGCGAATTCCAGTCGATTTATTTCGGGTGCGATATCTACTGCCCTGGTGTTGGGCGGCGGGGCTATTTTAGCCTTTGTAGCATCTGAGGTGTCGAACTTGTTTAAATAAGTAACTTATGCTCAAAAAGAGAGGCGATTCACGAAGTCGAGTCAATACAGAGATCAATGCGGGATCTATGGCAGATATTGCCTTCCTGCTTTTGATTTTCTTCCTCGTAACGACCACCATTGAGGTGGACAAAGGAATCCTGGTTCGGCTTCCGCCATGGTCTGAAGAAGAGCCGGAAAGTGCGGATGTTCAAAAGCGAAATTTGATATCTGTGCTTGTGAATGCAAACAACGATTTGCTAGTCAATGGGGAGCCCGAGGAGCTTTCTTCCTTAAAAGATCGCATAACTGATTTTATTACCAACCCGACGAAGAGTGAAAATAAGCCAAAATCTCCGGACAAGGCGATCGTTTCCTTACAGAACGATAGGGGAACGAATTACGACACCTACCTGACGGTATATAATGAGTTGCAAAGAGCGTATAGGGAATTGAGAGATGAGGAGGCCGATAAGCGTTTCGGGACGGTCTTTGATAATTTGACGAGGGATCAGAAAAAGGAAATAATAGAGGTTTATCCCATGAAATTGTCCGAGGCCGAATCCACTGATTTTGGTGAAGAATAAATTGAATATCCATGTCTAAATTTTCAAAAAAGAGAAGCAAATCTGAACCGACTGTATCGACGGCATCATTGCCCGATATTATATTCATGTTGCTTTTTTTCTTCATGATGGTGACGGTTCTTCGGGATGCCACTGTGAAAGTGGAGGTCATTGTGCCTCAAGCGACAGAACTGACCAAGTTGGAGAAAAAGTCTTTGGTCAATTATATTTATATTGGTAAGCCGAAAGAGAAAGCAGATATCGTCCGATATGGTAATGCGCCGCGAATCCAATTGGGCGATAAGTTTGCTGAACCCACGGATATTCCACTCTATATGGAGCAACATCGAATTACCGTTCCCGAGGTGCAGCGTCCTCAAATTACGACCTCCCTGCGGGTAGATGGAAAGGTGACGATGGGAATTGTTAGTGATGTCAAGGAGCAACTGAGAAAGTCAGGGCAGTTGAAAATCAATTATTCAGCTCGACCTAGACAAGGTGACCTGAGGTAAGGTATTGATTACAGATAGATTATGAGAAGGGGTAAATGGTGACATTTATCCCTTTTTTTATAAATGAAAGGTGTTTTTCTTGACATACGGATTTATGAAGAATGCTTTTTTAGGGAGAACTGACTTGAGGTCCTTTTTTAATGGAAGGTTACTCCTTCGGACGAGTTCTTGACTCAACGTTCAGTATCATCCTATTGAGCGGGGTTAGCCAAAGGCATAAGGTGCGGGCTCTTATTTTGCTTCCGGAATTCCGGCCATTCGAAGCAGCTACAGATCTCATATGATCAGATGTATTTGGGCGTCACCCCGAGGCGCCCTGCGGTCGCTCGGGGTCGTTACGCTTCGGGGCTCTCTGTTCGTTCGGCCCTCGTTCGCCATAGGCGCACTCGGTCTTCCTCCCTGCGGTCGTCACCCCTACGCATCACTGACGCGAACGGGAAGCTTAAACGATATCGAGGGTGTTGTCCTTTCCCGTGTCTGAACCCCTGATTCATGTGATTCAATGATGACGCTGATTCGTGCCGGAGAATTTGAGAAGGGGTTCTATTTTTGTTGTTCAGCTTGGGGCTTGTTGTTTTTGTTGGATGAGACGTAAGATGTTACGTCTCTACAATGACACAAATGCGCGGGCTGGCTCCCCTTTAGGGGCTGGGGGCGAGGGAAGGCTCATGAAAGA
>CAZVFU010000126.1:0-5420 GCA_964626595.1 uncultured Saprospiraceae bacterium | reverse complement strand
CATATTCAAAAAAGGAAGTACGACCATTCGTGTACAGTGTATAATACTCTGCTGTACTATTGGCCATTTTCTCTTCGCGCTCTCGCAGTTGGCGCTTCATCGCCGGTGAAGAGGCCCAACGGCCGTACTCAGTTTGGCCCGGCACCACGAATTTTTTGTACTTCACCCTTACTGTTTGCGCCTCAGCGGAAATGGAAAAGAGAAACAGGCAGGCTAAAAAATAAAATAGGACTTGTATTCTCATAGCTTAGATTTCAAAAGATAAAGAAAAGCGTTTTTACCGGTTTTCCGATATTCATTAGATGAACCGATCTAAAAACTCGCTGAATGGAAAACGACAGCCCTTCTTAGATGTTGCAAGATGGCGAAAGTTTAAGGTACAGGAATGGAAAGCGTACTATGTGATTTTGGACTCCCCTCCATTCCCAGAATTAATTTCACAGTCTATTAAAAAGAAAAATGCGCCCTAAATCAGAAGAGAGTAGTCGGCCTGATATCAATTAAAAAAGGGTCGACTCAGCCGTCGAAAGCTGGGCCAACCCTTCTATAATATATAGTTAAACGCCTATTTAACCCCGTGCATAATGCGTTTTAAGAAAGGGTTCATAAGAATAACGGCAATCCCGGCGACAGCCGGAATAATAGTAAACAAGAGGAAGAACGCCGATAGTGAATAGGTTTCCTGAATCGTTTCTATGTAACCTCCGGCGACAGCGGCGATTTTATTGCCAATGGCAATTGCCAGATACCACATTCCAAACATAAAGGCAATCATACGAGCAGGAACCAGCTTACTAACATAGGACAGCCCTACGGGCGATAGTGACAATTCACCCAGCGTATGGAATAAATAGGCTAAAATCAACCAGATCATGCTCACCTTTACTCCGCTAGCTACTCCACTGGATCCCCAGGCTAACAATCCGAAGCCAATCGCCATAATGATTAGACCCAGGCCATATTTATAAGCTGCGGAAGGATTGTACCGACTATCAAACCAACGCGAGAAAAAGGGCGCAAAGGCAATGATAAAGAAGGAATTGAGTATACTAAACCAAGAGACGGTAATTTCGACCTCATCGTCTTTAATAGCCTCTACAGTCGCAATGACCACCCCATTATCCATATCCATTTCCAGGCCGCGTTCACGCGCCCACTCCAAACGGCTAGGAGGCAAATACCCAAAGTTGCTATAATCTTTTTCTTTCGTAATGATCGGAATTTGATCGCCGACTTCAAATTCCTCCACCTCACCAATCCGCAAGGTATCGCGACTTAGTTGAGCTGCATTTTCCACGACCATATTTTCAGTCACGGGCACCATCTGAAAAACCGTGTCACCTGCATCTGTTAGGGTCACCTCTCCGTTATCATTTAGCACCGGCTGCTCAATTTGATCGAAAGAAACCAAATACGCTGAAGTACTCCAGTCGCGATTTAACATCCAAAGAGTTAAGCTCCACACCCCAATAAAGGTGATAGCCAAAATAATATTAGATCCCGGAATCTTCTTAAAGGTTTGCTTTGCCAATAAATACAGCACATAGGTAATAATGGCCAGAGGAACGGTCGTAAGTAGTGTATTTATCAAATTATAAGCAAAAGCGGCTCCACCGCTCAACGACCGGTCCACATAATCTCGGGCAAAAATGATGAGCGATGACGCCCCCTGCTCAAAACAAGTAAAAAAGAACACGGTAAAGAAGGCAAATATGACAAAAGCAATCATCCGTTCCCTTACCCCCTTAGAATAGCGTCCAATCCGTGAAATGACCAGAACTAAAAACAAGGCTAATGCGATAAGAACCATTACATATTGACCGGAAAAATTGCCAATTTTTGCAAAAGCAAACAAGTCCAGCCCCATGATTTTTGACATGGGATCATTAATGGCATAGCCAAGACCTATAATCGCCGTTAAGGCAATCAATATTTTATCCACTGTTGTAAATGGATTGGGCTTTTCTTTATTGATCTCATCATTGACATCCTCCTGGTCGACCACTGAGCCCATAACGGATGGGACAGATTCGTCGGACAATTTATTTTTCGGGCGCTCCCCAATGGCACCAAATAAGGGTTTGGCCAACCAGAACTGCAGCGTTCCGAATAGCATAAAGACCCCGGCGAGTCCAAAACCCCAGGACCAACCTATTTTTTCAGCCAGGTATCCACAAAGCAGCATACCAAAGAATGCACCTGCATTTACACCCATATAAAAAATGGTGTAAGCTCCATCCTTCTTTTCGGGCAGGTATTTATACATCTCAGAGATGATGGAGGTAATATTGGGCTTGAAAAAGCCCGTACCGACTACGAGTAGCCCCAGACCTAAATACAGGGATAGTTCCGTTTCGGCTGCCATACTTGCATGACCCAAAGTCATAATAATAGAACCGATGACAACAGCCCAATTGTACCCCGTCAATTTATCAGCAATAATTCCTCCCAGGATGGGCGTGATGTAAAGCAACATCGCATAGGTACCAAATAGAGCGCCCGCATTTTCTGCCGACCATTCCCAACCGGGATTATATCCGATGGCTGCCATGGTCAGAAAGTTGACCAGTAGAACGCGCATCCCGTAAAACGAGAAGCGCTCCCACATTTCGGTAAAAAATAAGACAAACAGTCCGGCCGGATGTCCCAGCACCTTACTTTCAAAGAAATCGGGTTGCGTTGTTGATGCGCTCATACATTGGTTTTTGTAGTTTGAAAATTAATTATCTGCGACTTCAAAACCCTCCTGCTCCTCATAGCGACTATCGGGTCGAAGATCCTCAGCCCCATGGGTCAATTTCTTCAGTCGCTTCAGGAACAGTAATAATAAAATTCCAAAGGCGGCCGTAAAAATAAATATCCCCACGAAGGTTCGGTATTCTTGCTCATTTTGCCATTCAAAAACTTCCAGCTGCCCCTCATACATATCTACCTGGACCGTGGCATTTCCATTTTCAACTATTTCTTGTTCAGCATCATCACTATATTTCATTCGGAAAACCGCAGTCAGCGCATTTTCAGGCTGATCAATCCCCTCTTCAGCCAGGCGATTTTTCAATTGCTCCACCGGCGAAGACTCGTCCCCGCTGCCGGGATTAGAAAATTGGACGTAATTCAATAAAGATTGATTGTTGTCTTGAACCCTTATCGTGCCGTTATTCAGGTATATGTCCCCTACCAACTCAAAATTCAGAGCCTGCTGATAAGTTGTATCATGAACGAATCCGCCGTCGGTCGGCGCCTGAGTTAACTGGACCTCCACCTTTTCTAATTGGGAGAGTTCTCCAATGGATCCCGCCACCTTATTGCCCAGGCCGGTAGCTGCAAAATACATCCCCATCATAATGGATACATATTTAATAGGAGCCACCTTCGTGATAAAAGAAAGGGCTACAGGGGAGGCAGAGAGTTCGCCCAGCGTGTGAAGCAAATAGGCCAAAATCAATAACATCAGTGCCGCCTTGTCTCCATATTCCACCACATCGGCACTGGCCTTCGCCATAAATAAAAACCCGGCACCCATGATGATGGTACCCACAGCCATTTTCAGTAGAGAGGAGTTTTCGTAGCCTTTTTTCTGCCACCAAATCCAAAATCCGCCCACCAAGGTTCCAAAGATGATAATAAACAAGGCATTTACGGATTGAAAGACCGAGGCGGGAATCTCAAATGGATCTTCTATCAATAATCCGCGAGAGAAATAATAGCCCACTCCAATTGCTAGACCCAGGGGTAAAAACAAATATCCCGTATCTTTCTTCTGAATCAAGTGTACTATACCCAAAATCAACAGAACCACAGCGGCCACAAAAAATAAAGCATCAATCGTGAAGAAGGGTACCACCCGATCTATTTTATCCAAGGTGTATATGTTCAGCAAGCCGCCCGCTTGCTCAAACGCGCCCCAGAAGACGATAATAATCAAGAAGGATAGCAATAAGACCACAAACCGATCCTTTTCAATGGCGTCAATATCCTGGTAAATCATCATCATTAAACCCATGACGATGGAAAGAAAAATAAATAAGGCCGAATAAGCCAGTTGATTCCCCCCCTCAAAAGCATAGAAAGATATAGCTACAGAACCCACGATGAGCGCCAGCGTAATAAGCAATTGAGTTCGGCTTTGAAATAAGTTGCGAAATAGCTGCCCAAAGGAAGCCGATTTCATTACGCCTTCATCACCACCGCCATCCTCATCTGGCGGCTCGCCCACCCCTTTCAGGTATTTCTGTCCAACCATAAAGGTAATCTGCCCGAGTAGCATCCCGATACCCGCCAAGCCGAAACCATAGTGCCAGCCGATTTTTTCTCCAATATATCCTACGACCAGAGCACTGAGAAAAGCACCCACATTGATACCGATATAGAAAATGATAAAGCCCGAGTCGCGGCGTTCATCGCCTGGGGGATACAATCCGCCCACCATAGTGGAAATATTCGGCTTCAGTCCCCCCACACCCAGAACGATCAGCGCCAGCCCGGTATAAAATGCCCAAACGGACTCAACGGCCAGAATCCCATGGCCCAGAACCAAGGTTAAGCCGCCCAGGAGTACCGCTTTCTTTTGTCCAATAAATTTATCCGCGAGAATACCGCCCGGAATCGACATCACGTACACCAGCATCGTATACCATCCATAGAGCATCAGCGCGTCGGAGCTATCCCATCCCAATCCCGGATTATCGCCCGTAGCGCTGCTGATCATATACAGCACTAAGATCGCTCGCATTCCGTAGTAGGAAAAACGCTCCCACATTTCTGCAAAAAAAAGAATAAACAAACCTACCGGGTGGCCAAAAAGCAGTTTCCGATCTGAAGAAGCCATTGCATCTGAAGCCATATTGTCGTTTTGTTAAGTGATGTCGCCTACGCACTTCGCCATACTCTACCGGTCGCATTTTGCGAACTCAGCCACTCCATATACAAGCGATTAAGAATCTAAAAATAGTTGAAAAAATGACTTACGCGAAATTTACTGCTTTTAATTTCCACACCTTCCTGCAGCATTACCATAGATACAGGGGATAGCGTTCTTTATATTTCTTTCTAACCGTCTCTTACCACTTTGGGAAATAGAGGGGGCGTGCCCCGACCCTTTTTTGTCTCGGTTTCCTCAAATGAAGGGGTGTACCCGTTGATAAAAAAAAAGAGTCGTAGGTTTGGGGGAAAGGTTTGAGGGCCGGGTCGGGCTATCCGCTCGTAGTCAGGACCCCACGCACCCGCATCCGTAGGGCTGCGGAGAGTTTCCGCTGGTCACTTCCTCGCCTTACGGCTGCGCGCACCCTTTTTCCTCCTAAGGTATTGATACAGTTCAAAATTAGTGATCTATCGACGGTATCTCCAATGCCTGAAGATTTACCCATTCCGGGTGCTCCGTCGCCTGAGGCCCTGCCTGCCGCTTCTATCCCTCACGCAAG
>CAZVFU010000125.1:0-5444 GCA_964626595.1 uncultured Saprospiraceae bacterium | reverse complement strand
GGCGCATCACAACATAGTGCTCCCGGCAACCAGGAAGGATCTTGATATTGAATTCTGACCACCTGGGATACCGCTTTATAGCAACCGGGGAAGCCAATCGGAATGGTATCCGAATCATCCGCAATGGCAATTACATAACCGATTCTCGCATATCCATTTGCAGCACCGGGAGTATAGATGCCCTCTGCAGTTATTTCCCCCTCATCAAAAGGTTCGTTGGGATCTGGTAAAAACTGCTCAATGTAAAATTGGCCAAACACCTCATCACCCAAGGTCGAAACAGACGATGGCGAAATACTCGTTCCATCCGGCAAATCAATGGTAACATAAGGCGCTAAATTAATCGTATCCTGAAAAGGATCAAGACATATTTCCGGCAAATTCAAATTAATAATGTAGTCCTTGAAGAAGTTTTCAACTTCAACTGCAGCGATACATAATGAGGAATTCCCAGATTGGTCCGTTACGCGCAAATTGACAACATTACTCCCTACATCAGAGCAATCAAAAGCCACAGACGGACCATAGGTCGCTCCATCCCGACTTACTTCTATTATAATTGAGTCCAAACTATTATCTGTCGAACCTCCATCGATAAATACTTCACCATTCCCCGGATTCCTTGCAAAAACAACCACATTCCCTTCATTGTCCAACTGAGCAACCACATCTCTACACTGAGCCACGGGATTTTCTACATCTTGCACGGTTAAATTAAAAGACTGCGTCTGCGATTCATTGGCCTCAATAACACCATTACCATTATTATCAGCAGTAAGGGTATATGTGATTTCTGTAGTTCCCATTTCAAAAACATTGCCATCCGGCACATTATGAACACCAGGAGTTGTGCTATTCGTTGAGACTAGAGTTCCGGTGATGGGGTTTGTGTAACTATAATTAAGTGTACTTAGACATCCAATTCCTTGAAGTGGGGCAAGACCATTCACAATGGCCGTCCACTGATTCACATCGTTATTAAATGTCATGTCTCGGGGAACTTCTAATACAGGGTCCCCAATTGTCACTCGGACATTAAAAGAACAAGTGCTAAAGTTTCCATTACAGCTCGCTACCGTATAGGTGACAGGGTAAGTTCCCGGAGGTAAAATAGATCCGGGTGCCGGACCCTGTGTCTGATAAACCCCGGACTCCTGTATAGAAGGGACAGTGGGTATAGCAGGTCCGTTATAGTTCGACAAGTCCACATTTGTCGTAATTCCTTTGTATGGAAGAGCATCTCCCGCGCAGTCTTCATTTGCTACTGGAATTGACCATTCAACGGGTATGTCACAACCTACATTTGTGAAAAATTCATAACCAGACTCCTGACAATTTACAATTTCAGGAGGGAAAATGTCAAGTATAGGAATTTGTACATCATCAGAAGCAGAGAACACAAGATTTACATTACATCCGGCAGCAGCCAATGCATCTTCGACTGGCGGTCCCACTATAGGAATAGACGCTATCGGTAGCAACTCGAGTAAATCTATAGTTGCTGAAGTCACCTTACCACATACATTTGTCGCCTTAAAAGGCCATCCGCCCGCCGTTCGAAAAGTGACATATCCACTACCCTTCACCCGATTCGGAACGGTTACCAATTCATCAGATACTCCAAAGGGAATCTCTTCGATATAATCAAAGGCGCCATCACCATCACTATCCGCAGCTACGAAACCGCCACCTCCATCACCACCAAGAGCCTTACTTAAAAGTCGCAAGATTAATTGGCCTATCGTATCGTTACAGCCCTCTCCAAGACTACCGAAAGGTTTAAAATCTAACAAAGTAAAGCGCTTTCCAAACACCTTAAAGCTAATTCTAAGTCTCCAGTTTAGGATATCACAAATTACACTGATCCCGGGCAAACTTCCCACTCGAGGACCTGATGATACCGCATCCCCTAAAATACCCGGCAGATTCAAGGTGTATCGTGCTTCCACTTCTTCATCCTTGCATGTATAGATCGACCGCTCTTTTTTCGTTTCTGCTACAATAATATCAAATAACTCTATACTAATAAACCTACAGCCCAGCTTTAAAGATGGAGCAACCTTAATAGGGCATATGCTAGGCGGAGCCTCTAAATCACACTCACTCGTAAATAAAGCGTCATCACCACAGGCGAAACCATCGTTATAGAGAGTGACATTTATACAAATCGAGTCCAAACATGGCTCAGTATTAGTCATATTAAATGTGTCACATGGTATCGGAACTTGATTAGTTTCTTTCAAACAAATCAAGTAATCTACACCCCCGGCGCTGGCCGGCGCATCTAGACTAATCGTTACGTCTTGGATACTAATATCACCGTTGACGGTAAAATTAAATCCGGGCTCTGAGGGGGTGACGGTCAAATTGGGAGCTCCGCCCGTACTGTTTCGCCTAACGATCACATCGTAGGTGCCCCCATCTTGGCATACAGGACCCGGCACATTAGACACGAGTTCAAGTTCAGGCTCCGCTGAGAAACTTACCAGAAAATCATTACTTACGGTGTTAAAATCACAAATATCCGGATCAAAAGTAAGTGTATAACATCCCGGAGCTGTCGGTTTAAATATCCCCTCATCTATCACTTGCCCATCCACAGAGAAAATCCCTCCTTCTGTGCCGTAAGTAGTAAGAAGACTGCTTAAAAACACAGAATCACCTTCTGCTAAACATGAAAAATGTCGGGTCCCAACTTCAGGACCTCGCAACACTTGAATTGGCTGATAGGCTGTGCTATAACAAACATCTGTCACACCGTTTGCTGTGTTTGTCTGTGGAAAGTGCAGATACAAATCAAGCGGACCGGAAACCACTTCTGACTCCGTGATAAAAAGTTCATCGCCCATTTGCTCGAAACCTGAAGGTAGTATGGGAGGGTCTTCTGGAAGATTGGATATAGAGTAAATCCCCCCGTTGGCAGGCAAACTAAAATCTTCATCTACACAAAATAAACTGTCTAATATCTTTTGTGGAAAAGTGGGAAGCGCAGGATAATCCCCGCAATCTTCATTAGTTAATACTAACTCAGTACCAGAACACAACTCCTCCACTGTCATAGATATGGATTCAGTATTTGTAGAAGTAAAAGTCAAATAATATTCACCTTCCTCTACCCCATCAGGGCAATTATTACCATTGCAATAAGCCAACGGAGATGTTGATGGAATGGGAACATCACTATTTATAACAAAAGCTCCTGAAGCTGAAATGACCACAATATCTAAATCGGAAGGTAGATCTTCATCCGAGCGAACAACCACTGTGCTTGTGTACGTACCATTCAGCTCATTCGGATCTGCATCATTATTACACAAACACACAGGCAACAACTCAATTTCAAGGGGACTTACGGTTACAGTGGTAGCGCAAGTACTCGTATTTCCACTTTGATCCGTTACTGTAAGGGTTATAGTATTATCACCAATATCCGAACAATCGAAAGTCGATTGAGACAAGGTTGAGCTGACTATCGAGCAATTATCAGAACTGCCATTATCCACATCCATTGCATCAAGATCTACCGTTCCATCCGCTTCTAAATAAACGGTAAGATTACTGACGCACTGAGCTGAGGGAGAGATATTATCTTCGACAGTCACTGTCGCAGAACAAGTTGCAGTCCCTATTGTATCGGTCACGGTCAGAGTTACCGTATTGTTTCCCAAATTCGCACAGCTAAAAGAGTTTGGGCTTACCGAAAGGGTTAAGGGACCATCACCGGTAGAGCCTGCATCGATATCAGCTGCTGCGATACTGGCACCACCAGAACCATCAAGCGATACAGTTATATCTTGACAAACTGCAGTTTGCCCCCAACCAGAAGCAGCAAATAAAAGTGAAAATAAAAGAAAAAGAATTGGTTTAATTCGGGTAGAGCTAGTTTTCATACTTTTCCTATTAGGGTATATTGCCAATAAAATAACGGCAAAAACGGATTTGAGCGTAAATATAGTCTATTTGATATATAAAATATGCCTTTCAGAAAAAATTGCGTTAAAATCTTGAAAAATAAACTAAAGGGAATAGAAATAAAAAACCATGAGGAGGCCTAATTTAGATATTTGTATCTCTTAAAAATCCCAGTCTTCGTGCAAATACGGGTAACGCACCCGCAAAATAGAGTCGCCAGCACCCCCAACATTCAGGAACTTCCAGTCGGCGTTCATCCCCTCTCTCACGCCGATCAGGCTATCAGACCGGGTCACTCTTCGTCCAGCCAGCTCACTGTCTACTTTTTGCTCTAATAATACTTGAATGGAGGTTCCCTTCTTCTTTACAACCAGCACTTCACCAATCTCTATATTCAGAATTTTGGTTTGCTCCTCACGGTTTCGCTCGTCTAAGAGCTCCAAATATTCTATAAATTGCTCTTCACCACCCAAACCTTCAATCAAAATAGGAGGCGAATAAGAGACAAAATCCCTGTACTCTTTATTCATATATGCATTTGACATCTCCTTAGCTTCAGCTACTGCCTGCTCCCGAATTTGCTGATCGGAAATTCCAGGCCCTCTGCAATCTGAACAAGAGAATACAAATGAAATACAACATAGGATGAGTAAGCTTCTCATGAGCGAACGATTTTAGGATAAAGAAGCGACACTAACAGGGCCAATACCAATACAACAATCAACATATATAATCCCCAGCCAACATGTGAGCCTGCATTTGCTGTTATCAAATAAGGATCTTCACTTTGAAAGGCTGCCTTTTCAGCATTAAAGTCTGATATTTTGGTTACGCTTAATAACAACATGATGACCATGATTACAGACAGACTCCATTTTTGAACTCGGCTTAAAACGCGCTTCCGATGCCGAATGATTAGGATTAATATACTGATGACAAACAAGGCAAAAAAAACCCATCCGTCTCCCATCTTCCCCTCCAAAACGACATCAATTCGTGGATACACAATCCAAGGAGTAGCAAGCGAGGCATACATGCCCAATAACATTATCAAGAAAAGTATCCAGCGCTGCGTATTCATGTCAATTTTTTAAAATAGCTTTATATCAACAAAACTAACTATTTTTTTCGAAGGTCTTACTTTACTCTATCTGGGATTCTATATTAGTTGATAGCTTAATAGAAGGCCTCCCGGCATATATTGCTGCAAAAAGCAGAGAGATAAAAGGCAATGATAAAATAATTTTTAGGGCGATCCCCACTGCCAAATCTGCTGCTAAGCCAACTAGTTTGGCAGTGGGGCGCTACGGCCGGGGGTTCCGTCCTTCGCCCCCAGCGAACTGGGAGCTCGGACATCCGCCAATTGGCGGATCCCCTCTCATCGCTACCGCACAGATTCATCCTTCTTGCTCTCTATCTGCTGTGGCTGCTTATATCTATCCGCTTGCCCCCCTTGTATTCGTCTTAAAACCCTAAAAAAGGGCGCCTCCTTGCGGAAACGCCCTTTCGTCATTTCATTTCAAATGGAGCAG
>CAZVFU010000124.1:0-5545 GCA_964626595.1 uncultured Saprospiraceae bacterium | reverse complement strand
TCTAGAATTTTACCGCTGAGGTCGCTCAAATGAAGCTCGTACACGCCAAGCGGTAAGGGGTTGATTTCCCACCGGTCATGATGCCATCGGCCCGGAGATACGGAAAGGACTTTCTCGTCTACGGTGCCCTCACCTGCTAAAGATAGAAGAGATACCTTACACTGCTTCAAACCTGTGCTCCAAATAGATAAGGGCACCGGCTTGCCCTTCACGAGTTGGGAGGGTGTGCGTAGGTTCGCGCTGTCGGAAACTTGCGTTTTGATATAGTCGAAGGTGACTTTAAATTGCTCCTCATACATGCCGTGCCCCCAGGGTATGGCAATCGGAGGGTCTGCGGGTTGATAGGGATTATTACTCGAGTTATCATAGGTGGCCAGGGCGCGAATTTCAGTGCCTGCTTTCAGGTGGAGCGGCCGTTGGAGATAGTACTTTTCTTGCCACATTTTCTGCCAGTCGGAAATTTTAAGCAGTTTCTTTATGTTACCTTCGGGAGTTTTGGCATAAATCTCCCAGTTTCGACATAGTAAATGAGCTGTTGGGGACAGGGCGGTTATAGACATATCAAAAGGCAGGGTGAAACTGCTGTGGACTCGGGTTTGCTGATTGGCGGGCAGTGTTTCAAAAATTCCTCGCGCAGTGAGGCGGCTAACTAAGGGTGCGGACTGCACCTGAAGCTGAGTCGGCTGGTGTATGGTGTCAAAGGAAAGACAGGATTGATCCCACTGCTTAGTGCCTGTGGGACCATAGTGCATTTCGACAATGAAATAACTGTGGGGCGGTAAGTATCGAAGCCGCCTGCTATCTGACTCGTCGACATTGAATGGCTGCCACTCGTACCAACTTTCATATTCGGGAATGGCGCCGGGGCCACCGAAAGAATAATAGCCGTATCTGGGATCCCAATCGTCGAGTTTCTGCCACTTATCGTCTGTAGATACGGATATGCGACAGGACCTGACGATTGTGGAGTTGCCCGGATGAAATCGAATATTGTGAGCAAATACGCCCTGACGAAACGAAGTGGGAATAACAAAAACTTGAAATTGCGGCATATAGACGCTGTATTGCTCAAAAACGGTGTCCATGCAAAACACTTGCTGTGCTTTTGGAGTGGGAACGACAGGGCTAAGGGATAGGTTATGGGTCTGCTCGTCTTGAGAGGGGGGCATACCGGCGTCTACCCAGGCTAAGATTTGTTTCTTTTCCGAGTCGGGTAGCTTTCGACGGTTCTTGTGCGCGCCATAGTCTGCATCAGGCAATCCGGGAGGCATGTACTCAGCCTGAATTACGTACTTGATCATTTGCCCATAGGATCGGATCTCTTCGTAATTTGTAAGTGGCATAGGACCCATTTGTCCCGGCTGGTGACAATATGTGCAATGCGTTTTAAAAAGAGGGGCTACATCGGCGAAATCAATATCCTGTGCTTCGGCCCGAACCGGTATTAGAAAGAAAAATACACTGAACACACGAAAGAAACCACTACTGCTCATGGGCGGTGATTATACAACCGATAGCTTCCGGCCAGGGCTCCTGAACGGCCTTGTTCTGGACGAGTTTTGCAAATGCCTCATCAGCATCGCGCTGAATGCGACTGTGCTTTTTCTTTCCGGGCGCAAAAAAGGCGTCGTTGATCCTTCCTCGATACTGAACCTGACCCGTTTCGCTCTCCACAATAACAATTTCAGGTGTGACTTCCGCCTGATATCTTTTGACGATCTCTTGCTGCTTGTCCATAATAATATTCATACCTGTCAGTTGATGCTGTTCGGTAAAGGCCAAGGCGGTAGATTTCGAACTCTTTCGCACCGGAAATACGAGATGAAAATCACATTGCGACCCATAGTCCGCATAAAGTTTTCGTAAATCTGATGCCATATAAATACTGATCGGGCATTCTTCAGCAATAAATATGTATGCGTCTAAGGGTTTGGGCGCATCGGCATTTGTAAAACCTGAGAAAGCGATTAGAAAGATGGAAATAAAAATACTCATATCGTTTAGTCGTTTAATCGGACACAATGAATTTGGATAGATAGACTTGCTCGGCTCCTTTGACAGTGATTAGATAAAATCCTGGCGAGAGTCTGGGGACAATTGATAAATGGGCGTTGACGAATGTACGGCCGCTTTGAACTTCAGTGCCCTGCACATCCCAGATGGAATACTCAAGCTCTTTAAAGTGATCGATTTCCTCGAATCCTTTGCCCAAAAGATGCGGCTGAGCGGTCGAAAGCGGATTGGGAAATACTTCAAAGTTGGAGCTGTGTCTCACCGGATTTTCAGTGCTTACCGTTCCCACCTGAATCTCTTTGCATATACTTTTGCTGCATCCCAAATCATTGTCCTGGGTTAAAAGGCAAACGGTATATACACCTGAACTTTGATACGTATGCGTGGGATTCACCTGAGTGGAAGTGGTTCCGTCTCCAAAGCCCCACAATCGATGGGTCGCCGTTCCTTGAGTCAGGTCTGTAAATTCGACGGCTAGCGGGTCACTTTGTGCTGGTTGGAAAGAAAAGTCTGCCTGCAATAAAATGCAGGGGTTTGACAGGTCTATCGTCTGGCATATAGAGTCTATGCAAGTTTCTCCAGATATCACCAAGCAGATTTCGTATACGCCTAATTCAGAGAAGGTATGTTCAAGGCTGTCTTGATTTACATACTGTGCGCCATCGCTCAGTTTCCATGTCAGCGTAACTGTAGGGTCTGAGGTTTGGGACGTGTTTAAAAGGTTGACAGATAAGCCTTGATTATCCCATTCAAAATCCGCTGCACATCGTTCGCCTCCAATGGTAACTTTGTCACAATATTCTTTCGCACAACCCTGATTGTCCTCCACCGTCAGACAGACAGTATAAGTTCCATCTTCCTCAAAATCATGCGTGGGATTGATCGCCGTACTCGTTTCGCCATCTCCAAAATCCCAATGATATTCTTGGGCATTCTGAGAGGTATTTGTAAATGAAACTGTCTTATTGTTAACTAGGGATGTGAAGCGCGATACAAGTCGGATGCAAGGGTCACTGCAATCCGGACCTTCGAAATTTATGATCTGACTGCACGAGTTGTCATCTACGTCTGTAATTTGTAGCTGGTGATCAAGTCCCGCTCCAAGAATACTGAAAACAAAGCGATGCTCTCCGGAAACGTCGTAATCAAATGGGGAGTTGGGCAATGGTGTACCATCCAGTAGAACCTCATACTGGCCGGGATAGGTAGATCCAAAGAAAGAGGCCTCCATAAATACCGAATCGTTATAACACAGCTCTTCCACTTCAATCACTCCGGCCATTCCGATTCCGCCGGGTCCTCCATGCGGTATGCAATAATACGGATGTGTGCCAACCGAATCCAGAGATACCTTAAATGTGGAACCCTGAGGTAATAAGCCCGAATTGAATGCCTCCGGGTGATTGGGATCGTCAGAGGTCGCCGTATGCGGAATCTCTCCCTCCCAGAAAAAACGGACGGTATCACCTTGTAAAATTGTAATATCTATCGGATTAAAATCAAAATCTCGAACGAGGACGGTAGAGCTCAATCCCGAAGCAAGACGGACTTGAAGGCCCTCTAAAGAGCAAGAATCTAATGCGCAATCTTCTACTTCCGCAAAAGCCGAAGCGGCGCATATGGGATTATCGACATCCTGAACGGTAAATATATGCTCTTCACCATCCCCCGATAGTTCTATTTCTACTTCGTTTTTACCATTGGGGTCATCGTAAAGAAAAGGCCCTGTTCCCACCTGCATTCCATCTACAAATAAATTATATCCCGTCAGACTCCCATTACTAACCTCAAAAGTTAAGCGAACAGGCACTTTACCATTTTGGCATACCGGTGAGGCTTCAATAGAGGCCGCCATCCCAATGCCCCCCGGACCACCGTGAGGTATGCAGTAGTAAGGATGCACTCCGGGCGTTTGTATTTGCAAACTAAAGGTATCGCCCTGGCTCAAAAGGCCAGAATCCCAAGAATCGGGTCCTGTCAATGCATCTGAGGTCACCGTATGGGGAATAGATCCGGTAAAATTGAAATCTACATCTTGACCCGACCTCATTTCTAATACACTGGGAACGTAATCGAAATCACGAACCTCTACCTCCTGTCGGATCTGGCTGCCCGCATTCACTTCCAAATTTGTGACGGTACACCCTGCACCGCAAACTCCTGAGTTGATGAAAAGAGATGCTGCACAAAAGGGAGTTTCCAGATCCTGTACTGTAACGGTATGTTGATTGCCGTCGCCGGGCAGTGTAACTAGGAGGTCGTTGGTTCCAGTGGGGTTTTGATAGGGAATAGGTGTAGTATTTTGCTGCACCCCATCAACAAAGTAATTGTAACCCAGCGGGCTCCCCTGAGTAACATCAAAAGAAATATACGTCTGCCAAAATTCACCATCGCAGGTATCTACAGCTGAAATCGTGCCTGCCATTCCGATTCCTCCGGGCCCGCCGTGCGGAATGCAATAATAAGGATGGAGGCCGGTTTCTGACAGCGCGATTAGGAACGTATCTCCCTGATTTAACAAGCCTGAATCCCAGGCGTCGGGCCCAGCTACGGCATCCGAAGTTGTGGTATGCGGAACTACGCCCGTCCAAATGAAGGCGATGGTATCGCCCACAAAGACCTCAATGCTATCGGGGAAGAAATCAAAATCTCTTACCTCAATTGTTGGATAAAAATCAGTGTCCTCCGAAATGGTTGTGATTAAACAAGGCTCTCCACAATCCGGAGTATTCACCAGCCATTCCGCTGTGCACTGAGGGTCAGAGATATCTCGAATTTGAAGCATTTTCTCTGTCCCCGTCCCTGCCAAAGTCAACTGTATGGTGGTTTCTGATCCTGGACTGTAAGCTAAAGAGTCTTCGATCAAGTTGCCGTCCCAATAAATTTGGCCAAAATCACTTTGTCCAATATGCGAAAAAGTAGCTTCCAGAGTAAAGGTTGCACCCATACAGTCGCCTACGGTAATGCTCCCGGCTGTAAATTCACAGAGGTCTACTGTACTGCAATCCGGCACGGTCTCTATCACCTCTGCTGAGCAAGCAGATTGGCTTTCATCTTCCACTCTGAAGGTGTGGTTGAGTCCATCTCCATCTATGACAAAGGAATAAGACTGGTCAGGACCCTGAGCGTAAGCTTGTGGAGCACTGGTAATCAAACTGTCATCCACATAAACATTAAAACCACTACTGCCCCCACTCTGTTCGAAAGTCAGGGTGCCGGTGGCCTGCCCATTTTCGCAGTTGCCGAGAACTTCTATGGTTCCGGCCATACCTATTCCGCCGGGGGCGCCGTGCGGCTCGCAATAGTAAGGAACGCTTCCGGCAGCACCAGGTATGAACATGAAGGTATCCCCTTGACTCAGGAGACCGGAGTCGAAACTATTGGTTCCTACAGGCTCGTCTGAAGTCGCGGTATGCGGAATTTGACCTATCCAATCAAATAGTACGGTATCGCCCAGGGAAATCGTGATGTCCTTGGGTGCAAACTCAAAATCTAGCACCTCTACTCTGTGCTGTATTGGCATGCCGAAAGA
>CAZVFU010000123.1:0-5747 GCA_964626595.1 uncultured Saprospiraceae bacterium | reverse complement strand
GCGATCTCTACTCCTCGCCTAAAAACGGATAACGGTAATCCGTAGGTGCGTGGAACGTTTCCTTAATGGTCCGTTGAGATACCCAACGCAGTAAGTTCAGCATGGAACCGGCTTTATCATTGGTACCGGATTTGCGGGCACCGCCGAAAGGCTGCTGACCCACCACCGAACCCGTCGGCTTGTCATTGATGTAGAAGTTACCTGCCGTATGTCGCAAACGCTCTGTGGCCTGTGCGATCACATCTCGACCTCGGGCAAAAATGGAGCCCGTCAAAGCATAGGGCGAAGTTTCGTCCAGAATATCGAGGGTTTTCTCATAGTCGGCATCCTCATACACATAAATCGTCAATACGGGACCAAAAATTTCCTCCTCCATCGTCAATGAATGCGGATTTGAGCTCAAAACCACGGTAGGTGAAACAAAATACCCTTTACTGTCGTCGTAATCACCGCCGATAATGATCTCGGCATCGTCGGAGGCTTTCACCTTATCAATGTAGCCCGTAATCTTATCATATGACTTCCGATCGATCACCGCATTAATGAAATTCCCAAAGTCTTCCGTTGGACCCATTTTAAAACTAGCAAGATCTCTTTCCAGTCCGGCCTTCACTTCTTCCCAGTGAGATTTTGGAATGTAAGCCCGGGAAGCGGCAGAACACTTCTGTCCCTGATATTCAAAAGCACTTCGAGATAGCGCCGTAATGACTTGTTTTGGATTTGCAGATGGATGAACCATCACATAGTCTTTCCCACCTGTCTCACCTACTATACGAGGATATGACTTATAGGATCCAATATTGTTTCCAATAGTCTTCCATAAATACTCAAAGGTTCCTGTGCCCCCGGTAAAGTGTAATCCACCAAAATCGCGATGGGAAAAAACGACATCCCCTGTCGTAGGTCCATCCGTATATATTAGGTTAATCACACCGGCCGGCAATCCGGCTTCCTCGAAAATGCGCATAATTAATTGCGCAGAGTAAATTTGAGACATCGCAGGTTTCCAAACTACAGTATTGCCGAGCATAGCTGGAGCTGAAGGCAAGTTCCCTGCAATAGCAGTAAAATTGAAAGGCGTTAATGCAAAAATAAAGCCCTCCAATGGTCGATGCTCAATGCGGTTCCACATCCCATCGTCACTAATGGGCTGATCTTCGTAAATTTCTGACATAAACTGCACATTAAAGCGCAAGAAGTCGACCAACTCACAGACAGCATCGATTTCAGCCTGGTAAGCATTTTTGGACTGGGCTAACATGGTCACAGCATTCATCTTTGCTCGGTAAGGCCCGGCGATGAGATCCGCTGCTTTCAAAAAGATAGAAGCGCGCTCTTGCCAGGGCATGTTTTCCCAGGCCGATTTCGCATCTAAAGCGGCCTGAACGGCATCTTCAACGTGTTTTTTGTCGCCCTTGCTGTAATGACCTAGGGTATGATGCAGATCATGTGGGGGATGCATAGAGACTTTCTCGTCTGTATACACTTCTTTACCGCCGATGAACATGGGTACGTCCATTTCTTGTTTGCGATATGCTTCTAACTGTTTTTGAAGTCGAATTCGCTCCGGGCTATCCGGTGCGTAATCGAGCACGGGTTCATTGATGACCAAAGGGGGTTTGAAATATGCATTTGCCATAGTTTTTTACTTTTTGGGGTTATGTAATGATATAGAAATAGGGTCGGGTAAAAACGGTGAAGCATCTCCCCCACCCTTAATGATTTCTCTAACGATAGTTGATGAAATATGAGAGTAAGACGGCTGACTGATAAAAAATAACGTCTCTATATTATCTCCTACAATCTGATTCAATTGGGAAATCGTCTTTTCATAGTCAAAGTCTGAACTATTACGCAATCCGCGGACCAGATAATTAGCACCAATTTCCTTGCAAAAATGAACGGTGAGCCCTTCAAAAGAGTCCACCTGAATCTGAGGTTCATCAGCAAACACCTCATTGAGCCATTGTATACGCTGCTCCAGCGGAAAAAGAGTCTTTTTTTGTGAGTTTTCCCCGACAGCAACCACGATCTCCTCAAATAGAGGGAGGGCGCGTTTTATGATCTCAACATGCCCTATGGTGATCGGGTCAAAGGAACCGGGAAATACTGCTTTTCTCAACTATTCTACTTTCCTGCAAATGTAAGCATTACTCGCGGAAGAACCATAAGAATCAACTAGATTACAAGCGCTTGAAAAAGCTCAGTTCACTCATTCCATCAAACGGAAGGAGCGGAAGAACTTTTCAATTTCAGGACTCAGCGAATAGGCCCGGGACGATGCCGATTGCAATAAGTAATAACGATCCATCACCAGATACGCTGTAGAATGCAAAACAGCATCTCCTTTATTGTAATTAATTCGCCAGCTGCGGCCGGGAAAACCTCTTACTTTTTGTTGATCTTGATAAACGACCTTCCCCTGGACCGACTCGGCGGCCGTCTCGATGGTGGCATCAAAAAACTCCGATACCATATCCAAAGAATCCCCAGGAATACTGCCCGGAGGATAGTCACACCAGGAAACCTGGTAAATGGATACGCCTTTATCCTCGCCTCGAAAATAGAAGGTCGTATGATATTCTACCGTCCCCAAATCGGTTTTGATCGTATCGACATGCTGTTTTACCTCACCGCGCGGAAATAATACCGTATATCGACCCGTGGAATCTTTGTATTTTTGCCAATCTGAAACGGACTGCGCTTGCGCACCCGTCAAGAAAAACAGGAGAATGAACCCCGTACTTAAAATGACTCTATTCATGATACCATCTAAACATATCTTCTACATTATATTATTGTGCACGGGTATAATCAATCTGACGAGCTGCGCCTCAGAGCCTGAAGATAATGACCGGCCGGAACCTACATCCACAATTGACCCTGTGATTGCTGAAGACTATCAGGAGCCCCCTTATGCCTTGGGCTATATGAATTCCCAGATGGAGATTGAAATCCCTGCGCAATTCGATGAAGCCAGACGATTTCATGAATCGCATGCCGCTGTAAATGTCAAAGGGTTCTGGGGCTTTATCGATACCGAGGGAGAGATGGTCATCCCGCCAAAATACCTGGGCGCCTGGTCCTTTTCCTCAGGCCTGGCCAAAGTACAATCCCCATATACTCGAAAAATCGGTTTCATAAATACATCGGGCGACACTCTTATTCCACTCGAATACGATCAGGCACAGTCGGCCTCCTTTGGATTGGCTCCTGTCCAAAAAGGTCAGTACTGGGGAGCGCTCAACAAAGAAAATCAAGCGGTGATTCCCTTTGAATATTATGGGATTAAATTATTAAGTCCCAGATATGTCGGACTTCAGGTCACTGAAGACTGGAATATTTTAGACCTGAAAAACGAAACAACCGTAGCCAAAAACCTTCAGGGAGTCTATTCACAGACAGAGGGGGTATTTCGCGTAAAAACGGAAACGGGGCAATATCAGTTTTTGGATACCCTGGGCCGCCCCCTTTTCTCCAAAGCCGCAGATCTGGCCTACGATCCGCAAGATGGGGTATTCGTTCGTTGCACGAAAGAGTCCGGATGTTATTTATACGACCGAAAAGGAAATGAACTTTCCGAAAATTATGAGCGCATACGTCCCTTAGAAATGGGCCGATTCGCATTTTACAAAGAGGGCAAATGGGGGCTTATGGATGAAGTTGGGGCTCCGATTCTCTCCGCCCAACTGGATCAGGTATATACCTTCAGCCAGGCTTATGCGCCTTACCAAAAAGACGATCTATGGGGATTTATCAATCGCCAGGGTACCATCGCCGCTCCCCATATCTATGGATTAGCCTGGCCATATGAAAATGGGAAAGCACGGGTACTTACCCGACAGGGCATGGCGTTTTTAGATCTCGACATGAATCTATATCCTATATCGCCCGAAATATCTGAAGTGCGATCGTTTGAAGAAGGTCTCGCTGCTTTCAAACGAAGTAGAGATTGACCGTCAGAAGATGCAATTCCAGCTATTAATTATAAGGAGATAGGCGGTTTTGTTATCTTAGCGGCTCGATTAAAAAAAGAAAAACAACCATATGAAATTTGATATTATCATCGTAGGATCTGGCCCCGGAGGATATGTAGCGGCGATTCGAGCATCCCAGTTAGGGAAAAAGGTTGCCGTAGTCGAGCGTGAAAGTCTCGGCGGCGTATGTTTGAATTGGGGGTGTATCCCCACCAAAGCGCTGATCAAAAGTGCACAGGTATTCAATTACATTGAGCACGCCAGCGATTTTGGAATCACGATTTCAGACTCCAAGGTTGATTTTGATAAAATGATCGGTCGAAGCCGGGATATCGCTGGCGGCATGAGCAAGGGCGTTCAGTTCTTGATGAAGAAAAACAAAATCACTGTTCTCGAAGGCGAAGGTAAACTCGTACGCGGCAAGAAAGTGGAGGTGAAAGGTGAAAAAGGAACCGAAACCCATGAAGCCGATCACATCATCATTGCCACGGGCGCACGTTCTCGGGAACTGCCAAGTTTGAAGCAGGATGGAAAGAAGATCATTGGTTATCGGGAAGCTATGACCTTAGAGAAGCAGCCCAAAAGCATGGTGGTAGTTGGAGCTGGAGCGATTGGAACCGAATTTGCCTATGTATACAACTCCATCGGAACCAAAGTTACCGTGGTCGAGTATATGAAGCAAGGCCTGGTACCCCGGGAAGATAAAGACATTTCCAAAGAGCTCGGCAAAGTATTTAAGAAAGCCGGCGTTGATGTCAAAGCGGGAACCGCCGTGGAGAAGGTAGACACCTCGGGCTCCGGATGCAAGGTCACCGTGAAGAATCAGAAAAGCGGGAAAGAGGAAGTCATCGAGTGCGATATCGTCCTATCGGCCGCAGGCGTCGCCCCGAACACAGAGAATATCGGACTGGAAGCCCTCGGTATCAAGACCGACCGAGGCATTATTCAGGTTGACGAATATTACAATACCAACGTGAAGGGCATTTACGCTATCGGAGACTGTGCACCTGGCCCCGCATTGGCCCACGTTGCGAGTGCGGAAGGCATCGTCTGTGTGGAGAAGATCGCCGGACTCCAGGTGGAGCCCATCGATTACAATAATATCCCATCCTGCACCTATTGCGTCCCGGAAGTCGCTTCAGTAGGTTTCACTGAGGAAAGCGCCAAAGAGGCCGGTTATGAGGTGAAAGTCGGCAAATTCCCATTCACAGCCAGTGGAAAAGCCAAGGCCGTCGGCCATCCGGAAGGATTCGTCAAGGTCATTTACGATAAAAAATACGGAGAATGGCTCGGCGCTCACATCATCGGCTACAATGCCACCGAACTGATCGCCGAGGTGATTGCTGCCCGCAAATTGGAGACCACTGGGCACGAAATCATCAAATCTATCCACCCGCACCCGACCATGTCCGAAGCCATTATGGAAGCGAGTGCAGCCGCCTACGATGAGGTCATCCACCTATAGAGAGCGAGCTCCGTTTAGAAAAATTGAAGAGGTAGGTTTATGTAAATCTGCCTCTTTTTTTGTGCATCTCCTGTTCTTTTCCATGGGCTTTTAGGGCGCCCCCGGTCGCCTGTCGGCGGACCGGGTCGCTATGTTTCGGGGCTCGTTCGGGGCCCCGGCCTCTGTCCCCGAGGTCGCCGGAGGCTATCCTCGGGACATCGGCCGCCTCACTCGGTCCGTCCGGTGGCCGGACTAGCCGCTCCAGCGGCTACCCGCTACACAGCGCTAGCGCGGAAATCAAGGTTAAAGTGCTCAAAGGTTAAAGT
>CAZVFU010000122.1:0-5773 GCA_964626595.1 uncultured Saprospiraceae bacterium | reverse complement strand
GCTGTCATCACAGGGGGCTCAGGAGGAATAGGTCGGGCAACAGCTGAAAAAATGCTCGCTGAAGGCGCCAAAGTCCTTATCGTAGATATAGACGCTGAAGCACTTTCCAAAGCCCAAAACGAAATTCAAAACGATAATCTCCACATCTTTCAGGCCGATGTCACAAAACCACAAGAAGTTGAAGCCTATGCAGATGCAGCGAAAAAGCTGTTTGGTCAGGTTGATATCTTCTTTAACAATGCCGGTGTCGAAGGAAGCGTAAGCCCCATTGAAGAGTATCCACTTGACACCTTTGATAAGCTAATCGACGTTAACATTAAAGGTGTGTATTATGGTTTGCGTTACCTTTTCCCCCTTATGAAAGAGAAGGGTGGATCTATAATCATCACCTCTTCCGTAGCCGGACTCACAGGCACACCGCGCGTACTCCCTTATGTAGCCAGCAAACATGCAGCCATAGGAATGATGCGCTCCGCCGCCATGGAAGGAGCACCCCACCAAATTCGAGTAAATACAATCAATCCCTCACCGGTAGATAATCGAATGATGCGTTCTTTAGAAGAGGGCTTCGCTCCAGGGCAGGCAGAAGCAGCACGGAAGAATTTCGAACAGAACATTCCGTTGGGACGGTATGGTTCAAACGATGATATGGCCAACACGGTCTTGTTTTTAGCCAGTGATGAAAGTAGCTTTATTACTGGAGCCGTAATTCCCGTAGATGGTGGTTTGACAGCCGGTTAAAATGATCGCGTTTCTTCCGTTTAATGGTTACATTTGTCGTATGCAATTGTCGACGGAAGATATGAAACGCCTCATGACGGGAGGAGCGTCGGTATACCAAGATAGCGAAGGACAACCTTCAGCCGTAGAATATTGGGTTCAGGCCTATCTCGGAGCCTGCCTTTGGTCCGAAGGTGTCCAAAATGTACCTCCATTATCCTTTTCAGAAGGAGAATGGAAACCGCCCGCTCCGCCCGCACTCCAAGCCGCATTCCAACAGCAGATGGATAATTCCCACTCATGGGATAAGCGGGAATTACTATTGCTTTGTAAAGCGTATCAGGTTCAAATCCCGGCGCAATACCTGGCAGAAGTAATCTATCATCCCCGACAAAGACAACACATTCCGAATACCGTGTTAATCCAGGCTCAAGATGTCCTTAGAGCTATGGGCGGCACATTACCTCAGGCGAGAATATTTGCCTCGGACCTGACAGAAAAGGAATGGTCTTCTCTATCGCCTCTCGACAGGAAATTAGCCTGTCGCTTTCGATGGCTGACCAGTGAATCTGTAGATTGGGTAGACTGGCTCCTTCATTCTTCGGCAAAAGAACAATTTGAGATCGTGATGGAGAATATCTATCATTCTTCAGAGCCTATTCCACATATACTATATAACCTAAGCCGAACAAAAAGCCGAAAATTGCGGGGCGCATTGCAAGTCCTCGCATGGAAAAACCCGACGGTACTAAAAGACGATGTCCCGATTGATTGGATAGCGCCGCCGGAAGAGTTCACTTTAGCCAACGCAGATAAGTCAGCCCTAAACTGGCCACATCCGCCGCTTATTTCAGAGGCCCTCTCTTCGGAGGATTGCCTTCGAGCCTGGCTGCCCCAACCCCAGAATTCGAAAGAACCGGAATCCGAAGATGCTGAGCTCGAACTGCATGCCTTATACTTCCATTCAGAAAAAGACGCCCTGAAAAAAAGTTGGAGCCAAATCTCTCCGACTGAAAAAAGTATGCCTCTCTATCGGGCAGCGGCCCGCTTACTTTCACCAGATTTCTTTCTGAAAAATTATGAGGAGGTGGCTGCAAATACGCACTTTCCTCCGGATCAGATCGATCAGGTCCAAAAGTGGCTCTATGCACCCGATGTATTTGTTCCCGCTGAACAAAGTCCATTCATTTGGAATTTGATGGAGGACTGGGCAGAAATGCCGGAAGCACAAGAAAATGAATCATCATTGGGACTGATGACTCATCAACTATCAAATCGATTGCATCCCTCTGTATTATCAAAGGCCGAAAAAGATCCGTTCGACTTTTTTGACTCACCCCTAAAAACACAGTGGGAAGATCAGCTCAAAAAAAGACGTTCGCTCTACCAAAATTTAGCAAAATGGCAAAAAAACAATTAAAACCCCTTCGTCAAGGGGCTGAAATCCAATTTAAAAAGGAAATTCAGGCTTTAAAAAAGCAGGATAGTGGACATCGACCGCCCGGATGGCAACTCAGTCCAGCTGCTGTTGTACAGTACATCATAGGCGACAAAAGTATCCCACCCAAATATATTGGAGACCGCAGCAAAATTGAAATGGCCGTAGCTACCCTGGCTTCCGGACGAGCCCTTTTACTTATGGGCGTACCCGGAACAGCAAAAACCGTTTTGGCGGAACATCTCGCTGCCGCTATTTCAGGTGACTCCACTCATATCGTCCAGGGCACCAGCGGCATGTACGAAGATGCCCTGAAATACTCCTGGAATTACGCTGAACTATTGGCACGTGGCCCCAGCGAGGCGGCTCTCATTCCCTCGCCTGTTTTGAAGGCCATGCAGGAAGGCAAAATTGCCCGCATCGAGGAACTTACGCGTATTCCTTCGGACGTACAGGACGCCCTTCTCATGATTCTATCGGAAAAATCCCTGCCTATCCCTGAACTCAACACTTCTGTCGCAGCCGTTGAGGGGTTCAACCTCATCGCCACTGCCAATGAGAAGGACCGCGGGGTCAACGAACTCTCCGCCGCTCTCCAACGTCGGCTAAATACCATCCATATGCCCCTGCCTGCAAGCCTCGAAGAAGAGGTAGATATTGTATTGGCCGGAATCGAGCCACCCTCGTCGAAAGCCAAAAAGCACAGCAAGAAAATGCAGCGGGATATCGAACAGCTCGTCCAAATGTTTCGCGAACTTCGCAGCGGCATCACGGCCGATGGCGAAACACAATTTCCATCTCCTCAATCTACGCTCTCAGCAGCAGAAGCTATCGCCGTTATCCAATCGGCTATGGCCTACAGTCAAAATTTTCAGGATGGTGAGCTTTCCCCTCAAAGCCTAAGCCTCGCCATGACCGGAACCGTCATCAAACACAGCGATCGAGATCGAAAAGCCTGGCACGAATACATCGAACGCGTGCTCAAAAACCGGGCCGACTGGACGGATTGGTACAAGGCCTGCGTCGATCAAATTCTTCCTGACGCATGACGAAACCTATGTCAAAACATGTCGTTTTAGGCATGCGTCACCACGGACCGGGCTGAGCTCGATAAGTCGGAGAACAGCTTCCTGCTGTTCAATGGAGGATGAGGGGTGCATATAGCACTCCCTAAAAATCCCCTTAGCAAGCAGATACTTCCGGATTTTTTTCAGAAGCCCTGGCGGACCCACCAACGGTTGTAGAAAGTTACTCTTTACAGGCTATTTCCGGAAACTGTTTTTTTGATGTGAATATGAAAAAGCATGCGTGTAAGCAAAGTATGATGAAGGAGCATAGGCAGAGCTGCGAGACTGAAGAACAACGAAGCTTACGCGCATATTTTACATTTAGACCATTTCGCATGAAATGGCCATTCACGCGAAAAGATAGTTTCCGGAGGTACCCTACCGTCAAAAAAAGGTACGTATCCTAAATTTTACTAAAAAGGCACCTTATAGATATTTATTTTATATGTTCCGGAGTCACCACTAAAAGCATCTGCCACCAAAAGCTCTTTCTTTTTGTGATTATACAAAATATGACCAATGACATTATCGTGATTCAAAAGAACTAATCGCTCTCCGGTAAAATAATCCTTTACATACAAATCACCTCGATCTAACTCTGCAAAAAATGGCAACTGAGCGGGTGCAAAACTTTGAAGTCTACCTTCTGCGGACCGAATACGTCTCTTTGATTCTGTATCGATTTGGTACAAACGTGAAGTACTCCAAAGATATATCGCATTATCTTCTGGCGCACTGTGAATACGTGGGAGACTATAATATTCAGAAGAAGTTGCTTCTTCAAAAAGCAATTGATTATTTCTCAAATCATATATATGGCGTTTTTTAAAACTGTTCCCCGCACTATCCTCCGTTTCTATATAATAATACGGATAAGATACATCAGATGCCCACAGAAAGCTCGATAGACTGGGCACGTCAGTTGAATCAAAGGTCATCTGCATCAGCGTGTCTTTCACCATGCCATCAGCGTTTTCCTTGATCAAATAATACGTAGATAATGCTTCATCAAACAAAATAGCAATACGAAAATACTGGCCAGATACATGTTCAAAATAACATTCTACAATTCTATATTCACCTACAAGGGGTTGAAATGAAATAGACCTTTGCATTTGATCAGGTCCGGTGATAACCAATTTATCTGCTAGTAGACCATAGAGTCCGACACCGTCTTCAAAAGTCCAAATTTTCTCAAGAACACGATCGGGAATATTTACATCCTGAACACTGCCTGTCCGATTATCCCAAATGAATAATTCATAAGGGGAGTTAGGGGCTGACCATTCAGGATGTTTCAGAACGAAAATATAATCTTGAAATGTTTGGCTTGTAAACGGCGAAAAAGGAATGCCCATATATCTCTTAAAGCTTGATTCTGCTTTATGGTATACATAAGCTGAGTCGCCCGGAAAAAATAAGGATATATAACTCGCACTCTGAATAACTTCAGGAACTAGACCGCCCCTACCCAATTCGTAGCTCACGCTTTGGCTTGGTTCTAATGTATTGTAAAATGGGGTATCAGGATCAAGATCTTCTAGATACGAAGCATCTTCCTTACTACAGCTCACCAAAATAATCATCGAGAATAACAGGATACAATGGATTTTCATAATTAAAAGGTGTAATTAATTTCAAAATTGATTGTGATTGCATTGAAATAAAGTTTTTTTACAGGTAAAACATAATCTGTAAAGGGTAAGGGATCATCCGGAGGCAGAATAAACGTCAACCAATGATCAGGATCAATAAAGAGTCCTCCCCAACCGTAAGTATATTGCAGTCCGGCCGAAACCCAAAGGTTTCTCCACAAATTATACCCATAATGTGCTCCCAGCGAAAACTGATGTAAATTCCGAAATTCTGAGTCTGTATTTTTCACTATATGCTTCCTGGAGAAACTATGAATGACAGACTCTTCTGTTTGATTTGAAAAAACGTCTGTAAGCGATCGCTGCACATCTGCATGGCCACCTAATACCAATGAAAAAGAGTACGTCGGGTCAACATGCAGTCTATGCTTTTCATTTTGGAAAGGTACAATGGTCAAACCGGTCGAAACTCCTGCATAATCAAAGAAACGCGTAATATCATAATCAATGGAGCGCCAGGTAAAACCGTGGTCTCTGGATACCGAAGCAGTTTGATGATAGGATGTTTGTGTATAAACACCTCCAATGTGATAGAAAAACAACTTCTTTTTGCCAAGCGGAATCGAAAATCTTAATTCCGTAGAGGCATAAAAGGATGGCTGATTTTTAACCGCTCCGTCTTGAATAAACTCGTTATCGATGTCTGCCACGGAAAAACTAGTCGAGTACAATAGACCCAGGTTTTGTTGGACGGATAATTGGTATTGTGCCGATAGTCCACAGAAAATCATGCTGAAGAGAAAAATCAATGAATTTTTTTTGTAACACATAAATTTTGATTAAAAACATTAAAAATGATGCTCAAAGTAAATGATGGAATCTATATACAATTTTTTCCAATTATTTGCAATAGTAGATTACTTTTAGCTAGTGTTAGATACCTAAACATAGTT
>CAZVFU010000121.1:0-5840 GCA_964626595.1 uncultured Saprospiraceae bacterium | reverse complement strand
GGACACGGTCTCTTCCGCCCTTCGGCGGAGACCCACTTCGCAGCGCTAGTCCGGAGGGGTAATAGGATCATCCAAAATCACTAAAGTAACTGTACCCTGAGGTGCCGTTTATACAGAATGGGTGTATTATCGGTACCTTTAGTGTGAATATATTTAAGTATTGATCCATTAAGCAATAGAAAAATGAAAGCAGCAATACGTAGAAATTATTGCTCTCCAAGTCAAATAGTGGTCGAGCCGATAGAAAAACCCATTCCTAAAGACCATGAAGTATTAATTAAGGTTTATGCTACTACAGTCAATAGGACAGATTGTGCGAACCTTACTGCCAAACCATTTATAATGCGATTTTTCCTGGGCTTATTCAAACCGCGGAAAATAATTCTAGGAACAGATTTTGCAGGCGAAGTAATATCAGTGGGCAGAAATGTCAACTCAGTTAATGTCGGAGATCGGGTATTTGGATTTAATGATTCCGGTTCAGAATCTCAAGCTGAATACCTAGCAACTGTAGAAAGCAATATTTTCCCTATTCCCAGGGATATTGATTACAAACATGCAGCTGCAAGTTTAGAAGGAGCTCATTACGCTTATTCTTTTATTCATAAGGTCAAGATTAAACCAGGCCAGAGCATTCTTATTAATGGGGCAACTGGTGGAATAGGTTCTGCTCTGCTGCAATTTGTCAGGCAATATGATGTCAAAGTAGCCGCAACCTGCAACACTAAAAACATCAAGTTAATACAAGACTTAGGTGCCGATAAGGTCATTGATTATACGAAAGAGTATTTTACAGCAGACGACGAAAAGTATGATTTTATCTTTGATACGGTAGGTAAAAGTACATTCGGAAAATGTAAGTCAATACTAAATGCAAAAGGAGTATATACCTCATCCGAGCTAGGACCATATTCTCAAAATGTATTTTACCCACTAGTAACTTCAATATCAAGCAAAAAAGTAATCTTTCCTATCCCCCTCAATAAAAAGAAAACAATACCATTTATCTCTAATCAGTTGGAGTCCGGAAACTTTAAACCCGTGATTGATCGCGAATATCAACTAGAAGATATATCGAAGGCTTACGAGTATGTAATCAAAGGAAAGAAAACAGGGAATGTTATAATCAATATTTAAATGATGAGGTCGCAACAAAAACTAAACGGGATTAAAGCATATCCTAGCTAAACCCGCAGCTAAAGAAAAGTATCCTAGCTAAACAAGTATATCTCGATTTGAGATTTGAAAACCACTTCTTACCTTCTAAACACGGCAAAACGCTAGCGATCAGTACATTCCAATTCCTACAAATAAAGGAATCAAAGTAGGGAAAAATACGACCCTCCCTCGCATCAGCGATGTGTAAGGGCCCGGCCCAAAATTTGGGGTCGGGGTCTCCTCCGGGAGGAGACCGAACGAGGCCGCCGGAGTCCCGAATAAGGTCTGTTCAAGACCTTTTCGAGGACAGAGGCGGGGCTACCGAGTGAGCCCTGAAACGTAGCGCATCGGCTCGAACCTGGTTCGAGCCGATGGATGCCCAAAAAAACCTTAAGCATACGTTTATAAAATCATCAAATACCACCGACCTCATCCTATTGAATGACCACCTTCTCCGTATGTACCCGTTTTCCACCTTTGTTGATATGCAAAAGGTACATACCTGAAGCCAAGTCGCTGATATCCATCCTTGCGCCTGCTCCTGCTAACTTTTGATTTCTCACCTCAACCCCCTGGAGGGTATAGAGTAAAAAATGATGCTCATTTAGATTTCCCCCCACCTTATCTACAAAAATGGCTCCATTCGCCGGATTGGGATATACGATGAGCTTCTCTTTAGTCACGGCTGAGGTCGCTGAGGTCAAATCTAAAGGTGTGCCCCAAACAGTATCGGACTTCTCGTAATAGACTAATTTTCGCTCTTCTATACCATTACATATATCATACATACAAAAATAGAATGGTCCCCCCAGGCCCTTATAGTAGGTGTCGTCCCGCAAGCATCCATCTACAAAGCTCATCTCCCAACAGTTTTCGGTCTGGAAAAAGCTCTCAAATCCACTGGCATCTATTTTGGATAAGGGGTAGGCTGCATTCATATAATATTGGTAACTGAAGTCCTGTTCTACCACGGGTTGACCCGGTAATTGGTCAAAGGCGGGATTAGGATGGATGGTTTGTATTAGAGTATCTATGGAATATTCAACAGAAAACCCGAGATCGTCCGTGTGTTCTATTTGCTCCTCCAAAGCATAGTGATACACGATAGAGTCTGCATAATCGGCTCTTTCCAGATAGGTAATAATTGATTTTGTTACCGTGGTTTGCCCCGGGTCAGGCCAGCATCTGGATTCTTCTCGCACATGCATGATATCACCCACTTGAAAATCGTGCACATCTCTCCAGCTCAGGTTTTGAATACCCGCTCGAGGTTCAGACAAACCAGCAAGTTCATATTCTAAAAGTCCTCGACCGAGAAATGCACCCTCAAGATCGGGAAAAAAGGCGAAATTCAACGTTTGTAAAAAGCCAAAATGTTGACTGAGCTGGATTTCCATGGAGTTCACGGGATGATCCATAGCTTGATCTTCATTGTCATACGCTTGAAATCTTACCGTCTTCACAGAATCCGGCATTCCAAGTACCTCTCCTTCCTCTAAAGCGGTCACTCTGGCCTTAATAGAGAGCGAATCTCCTCTCTGAAAAGCCAGCCAGGAATCACCGGGCATCGCTTGAGGTTGTAAAGTGATCGTATCTCCGTACTTGTTGAAAAACAGGTTGTGGCCAGAATCCTCAATAATCACCTTCTTTCCGATCCAGGAGGCTTGAGAAAGGGAAAAACAATTCACCCCCACCTGTTGAATCACTGCAAAGGGGTAAAGAATAGAATCACCCTGATATTGCACTGAATCAATGCGAAGGCTTCGCACATTCGCTGCATAATCCTTAAAGTGAGCGGTTCGATTCGAATGCACAGTCTGGTAGTCCTGCCCGAAAAGTGGGGCGACGAAAAGTAGCAAAATAAAATTGAGAGTGAGCGAGCTTATAGACAGTTTCATAATGACTTGATCTTCATAAGTAAGATGATGTTTAATTTACGAAAATTATTGGAAAGTTTTAGACTAAGGAATTAAACTAATGGGAATCGCTTAGAACTAGAGGGCATGGGGGGTAACTCAAGATTCCGAAGATTAGGTCCAATTATTCCTGACTATCCACTTCAATAATTTGATCGACAAAATAGGTGTTTAACTTTTTAACCCCAATTTCGTTTAAGTGAAAATTGTCGTAAAAGTCAATGGAGTCTCTCCAGGTCAAGACCTTATTAAAGTCGATATAATCTAGTTTAGTCTCTTTCCATAGGGGCTGCAGGATATCATTATTAGAATAACACTCATAATTTGCGATGGGCATATTTATTAGCTGCAGCTCGATATTCATCTTACCCACTAGATTGATAATCTTATTAAAGTAATCCGTCTGAAGTGGATTGGGTGCTGCCCATTTTACTTCTTCAGTATCCTCGCAATCTATTTTTTGGTGAAATTTTAACTCTTTATGTACATATCCTCCTGAAACATACCTATCACCCCTATCCGCTTTAAATCGCGGCTCTTTAAATTCTTGGTGCATTCCCATCCATTGTCTCAATTTAGCATAAATGAAGGTGTTCCAAACTAATATATCATCTTGCTTGCGTGCCATGTTCAAGCTTAGGCTATCTATTTGATCATTAGCTAGAAGATCTAAACTTGATTCTACACCATTTTTAGAGAAGGATCTTGGGAAAAGATCAAAAACAATTAAGCCGGGATTTAACTCTTTCAGGTATCGCTTTAATAAAATGTAGGATTGAACTGGGGTTTGGCCACTTGAGCCCAGCACAAAGACTCTTACTCCATAGTTCTCAAAAATTCTGGGGTCAAACCCCCTGTATATTCTTGAACTTCCAACGAAAAGAATATCTACTTCCCCAAAACCCGAAATTTCCTTGACCCGCGTATTTAAATGACCATACGAACCTTGTTTGTATTTCAAGTTTGACCCATTGTGAGAATAGGGAATAATACCCCAAAGGATCAACAATACAAAATACCCGGGTATGCAAACGATTGAAAATCGAATTAACTCCTTAAAATACTTTTTCATTGACTTAGAATTGAAAGTAAATGAATGGACTCCGCTCGACCTGATAATAAATGATGATCAGAAATACTAAGCCGGTATAAAATCCCCATCGGACAAGTCTATGCTGCTTCCTAAATATATGTTGAAGTCCATACAATCCAAAACGACCATACCATTCCACCACTGTGAAAAAAACAATCAGGGAGAATGTAATGCCAATATTGCCCCACTGGACATCACTAAAAAAACCATCGGGTTGGAAAGTGTTATAAAAAAGGCCTTTCACGTATTGAAATGCATGAGTCATACTTTCAGCCCGAAAAAAAATCCAGGCAAAAGCGGAAAGTGAGAAGGTGGCGATAATATTGAGTACATCCCTTCCAGCCGGAAATACCCCATGTGACTCCACAACACCCAGATTATCACGATTGCGATTCATTAGCATAAGCGGTAGAAAATATACCGCATTGATGCCTCCCCAGAAAATAAAAGTCCAGTTTGCTCCGTGCCAAAAACCACTGACCAGAAAAATGATAAAAATATTTCTGATTTTCATTCTGAGTCCGCCTCTACTTCCACCGAGTGGAATATACAGATAGTCCCTAAACCAAGTTGATAAGGAGATATGCCACCTCCTCCAAAATTCAGCAATATCCCTTGAAAAATAGGGGAAAGCAAAATTTTGCTTTAAATCAAAGCCGAGTAGTCTAGCAATCCCAATAGCAATGTCAGAGTATCCTGAAAAATCTCCATAAATTTGAAAGGAAAAGAAAACGGTTCCTAAAATAAGGGAAGACCCATTCAGATCTGCTGAATTATTAAAAATTAGATCTGCCAATTCACCACACTTATCAGCAATTACCACTTTCTTGAATAAGCCCCATAGAATTTGTTTGCTTCCATCAACCGCCTTTCGGTAATTGAATCTTCGTGCGGAAAAAAATTGTGGCAACAAGTGACTCGCTCTTTCAATAGGTCCCGCTACCAACTGAGGAAAAAAGCTCACAAATGCTCCGAATGCAATAAAGTCTCGGGTGGGCTTTATCTTTCGTCGATAAACATCAATAGTATAGCTAAGTGTTTGAAAAGTATAAAAACTAATCCCCACAGGGAGAATAATATCTAAGCTTGTTCTATTGGGCTGAAAACCTATACTTGATAAAAGTTCGTACAAGTTTTCGGCAAAAAAATTGAAATACTTAAAAAATCCGAGTAGTCCTATATTAACCGCAATGCTTACCCACAATAGAGTTTTACGATGGATTTCACTGCTCGTCTGGGAGAGCTTGCGGCCAACTGCATAATCCACGACTGTGCTGAAAGCTATTAAGGATAAAAACCGCCAATCCCACCAACCATAGAATATATAACTCGCAATGAAAATGAGGATATTCTGGGCCTTAAGACTCTTTTGAAAGACAAACCAATAGACAAGAAAAAAAGCTATAAAAAAATATAAGAAGTCCAGAGTATGAAAAAGCATAAGTGCAATCTACTTATAGGTTAAGAAACTTAGAAACCATATTTGGATAAAGCACAATTGGATAATTCATAGAATGGCTAATGACTAAAGTTGTTTGCTCGGCTGTCCCAAAAGTAATAAAGAATAAGGAATATGATAAGGGCAACAGTTCTATCTCTTGAAGTCATAGGTTCCGAATAAAAGCAAGAAGACATCCCGATATGAATAGAGTGCGAATAATTGCTTCACACAT
>CAZVFU010000120.1:0-5965 GCA_964626595.1 uncultured Saprospiraceae bacterium | reverse complement strand
CATAAAGCTTGAAAAGCAGCGAAGACGATCTAAACGCCGACTTGAGTTCAGGTTTCATCTATACTTTTCTACTCAATCCTTTTCCGGACCCTTTGCGATTTTCCATACTTAGTGGTAATGACGCTAATTCCCCTTTTAAAAATCCTACCCCTTAAAAATTAGAGCTATACATTCTGATTTTCGTACTTTTGGTCTTACAATATCGATTACATGATGTCAACGAAAAATACCTGGCCGGTTCTCCGTCCCCTCTATAAAAAGCGGCGCTTTATCATCGGCCTCACGCTCATCGCGATGATACTCAGCGCCATCATTTCTCTTTTACTGCCCGTCTATTACGAATCGGAGACACGCTTCCTCGCAGCCAGCCCGGATTTGGGGAAAGCCGAAAAGATCTTTGGTCTGACGGGAAATGATATGCAATATTACGGTACAGAGGATGACCGCGATCGCCTATTGAGCCTGGCAGAATCCGACCGATTGATCGATTACCTGATCGACAGTTTTGACCTGAGAACCTACTATGGCGTGGACACCAGCAATTTAAAAATCGGTTCAAACCTTCGGGGATCCGTTTCGAGTGATCTAACGATCCAAAAAGATGAGCGCGATGCTATCCGCATCAAAATGGTTCACAAGGATCCAAAAACAGCTCGCGACATTGTAGTGGCAGCCCGAAACTTCATTGAAAAGGAAGTGGTCCAATTCCAAAAGCAAAGTCAGCTCCGGATTATAGAGACCTTCCAACAGTCGATCGGTGATAAGAAGCAATTAATCGGCAGCTATACCGATACCTTACAAAAGTTACAGCAAGAGTTTGGCATTATTGACCCAAGCGTTCAATCTGAAATGATCGCAACTGCTATCACGGGAACAGAGGCCAGTTTAGCCGAAGCGCGCGGCCGTCTGATAAACTTGAAAAATCAGCGTGGGGTACCCCGGGACTCCGTGAGAAAAGTTGAAACACGTGTAGAAGGCCTTTCCGCTAAATTGAATCAACTGACCAGTGACTCCTTATATTCTCAGTCTTACTCCAATATCAATCGCTTTTCCGAAGGACTGCCCCGATTTGAGTATTTCAACCAATTAAGAGGGGGTATGAAATCCGATATTTCTAATGAAATCCGCCGACTGGAATTTTACCAATCGGCCTATGCAGCCTCACCACCCGGCATTCATTTGATCGAGGAGGCGGCCATTCCCGATCAAAAAAGTGCACCTCACCGCTCCCTCATCGTCATCATGAGCGTGTTGGGTGCTTTTATATTTAGTATCCTTTGGGTATGGGCCTTCGAATCATTCAAAAACTTTGAATGGGACCGATTGCGAATCGATGGATAAACTGAAGCACATCTCTCTCCCACGGGCAGATCGCCTCGGCGGTCTCAGTTTTCTGATCCTTTTAACTATTGCCATTGCTATCCAGCAGATGTGGCTCCTCTGGGTTCCCGCTTTTCTCCTTGCAGGACTCTGGGTGGCTATATCTCGCCAGCGTGTATACTTTGCTTTGTTTTTCTTTTTACCCTTCTCCTTCGATGCGAATATTTTAGGCGACATGCAGCTCGCCATCCCTTCCGAAGTACTGATGATCCTGATCACCGCTATGCTTCTGATTCCGACTCAAGAGTCCCGCATCCGAAAGGAAATCATTCAGCATCCCTTGACGATCCTGATATTGATACACCTGGCATGGATTCTCTTAAGCACTATCTCTTCTACGAATCCCCTCGTTTCAGGAAAGTATTTTATCGCTAAACTTTGGTTTCTGGGTGCCTTTTATCTCTCCAGTTGGTACTGCTTGCGCAAACCGGCCCATTTCGAACGCCTTTGGTGGCTGTTTTACATCCCCATGCTCCTCAGCATCCTGTACGTATTTATTCGGCATCTGGAGTATAACCTCGTTTTTTCTAAAGTCAATGCAGCAGTTGGACTTATCTATCAAAACCACGTTGATTATGGCTGCTTGATGGTTTTATTCTACCCTTTGATTTGGGTCACCAAACGTTGGTATCCTACATTTTCACTACCCGGACTTATCCTCGGCATGGGATTATTACTTTTTCCGGTTGCTATCTATTTTTCCTACACCCGGGTAGCCATCGGACTTCTGATCTTGTACCCCCTAATCTATGCCATATTACACTTTCGGCTTCTGCGTCCCGCGCTCATCATCAGTGCCATCGCCATCATTACAGGGATCACTTATTTGTTGAGTGACCGCACTTATTTAAAGTATGCCCCCAATTATGATCGTACGATTTACCAGGATGAGTTTGGGAACCTACTCGAAGCTACTTATAAATTAGAAGATTTATCCACCATGGAGCGCCTTCATCGATGGGTAGCCGCCCGACATATGACCGTAGACTATCCCTGGATGGGCACCGGACCGGGCACTTTTCACCCCACTTATAAATCCTATACCGTCAAGTCCTTCGCCACCTACGTAAGCGACAATCCCGAGCAATCCGGCGTGCATAACTATTTTCTCATGACCCTGACTGATCAGGGCTGGCCCGGGCTCATTTTTTGGCTCTTCCTCCTCTTGGGGAGTTTACTTTTTATGGATCAATTGTATCACTCCGGCCGTCTACGTCCTTCAGACCGTACCCTTTTAGCCGCCTTATTTTGCATGTTTTGCGGTATCATCGTCATCAATGTCCTAAACGATATGATCGAACACTTTAAGATCGGGGGACTCTTTTTCTGGATTTTAGCCCTGGTCGGTTTACTCTCCTATGGGCATCCCATCTCCCCAAAAAAGGACACTCCCGATGAGCCATAAAGATGCATTTGTGGTATTTTTCTCATAATGCTTTTTTAAATTTTTGGGCGTCCAGTGAAGATCCGCCTATCGTCGAATCTTCACTGCGCTACGGTCGCCCGCTATCGGCTACCAGCGGGGCTGGCATCTCTCCCTTTGGCGTCCGCCTGCCTGCGGACGCTGCGGGAGCCGGGCTCCCATCGCTGACGCGAAGGAGTTGGAGACTTCTATCCCTCCACGGTGTGAAGAACTACGGAGAGCTTCACTCACTCCACCTTCATATACCGTACATCCTTTTTATGATAGCCCCTTTTAATTTCTGCCAGGGTTTAGAGCGCGTAAACGTAAGCTCTTCAATAGAGTCAGGAACATGGGTCAGGACTTCGTAGCCGTCTTTAGTAATCAAAACCGTATCCGAGTGCCGAAACCCACCAGTCCCCTCGATATAAATGCCGGGCTCAATACTAACCACCATGTTTTCTTGCAGGAGAGTATCGTCACCTTCCGCTAAATAGGGCCCCTCGTGATTACCCAGTCCTATCCCGTGACCGCTTCGGTGCATCACATTTTCCATAAATCCCTGCTCCGATAAATACTGTTGGGCTTCAGCGTCCACCTCAGAAGTCTTGACCCCGGGCCTCAGTACGCGGTAAGCCCTCCGACGTGCCTCCATCATGAATTCAAAAGCCTCGGATTGCTCTGCCGTAGGTTTCGCCGTAAAAAAGGTCCGCTCTAATTCGGCCGCATATCCGTTTACCTTTAAAAAAGCTAAGCTAATGTGAGAGCCATCTGTAAATACATCAGAAACTTTGGGGTTGCCATGCGGCTGATGCGATATCCGGTTGGGCCAGGCTGCAACGAGAATATTTGTTGCTAAATAATCAAAATCGGTCTCTTTTATCACTTTTTGTTGCATCGCCCGACCTATCGAAAACACCTCTAATTCACTCATGCCATAATAGGCCATACGATTCAACTTTTGGATCGCAAAATCGCAATATTTCGCAGCCCGGCGAATACATTTTAGCTCTGCGGGACTTTTAATCCACCGCAACCGCTCAATAATTGAGCTCTCCAGAACTTCCATATCCATAGATTGCAAAAAGGAGGCTAATTCAAAGGGCGTTTTCCCGGAAATCCCAATGCGTTGCCCGCTTTTTACGGTTTCCCATAAGACATCTTCCCACCGCTGAGGCTCTGCCGCCGGATATTCCCAATACGCCTTTATTTCAGTTACATGATCTACTGATTTCAGATGAGCTAATTCCATTTGAGGAACGATAAACGTCACCCTGTTCTTCTGAAGAACGAGAAGAAATAAGCGCTCGAGGCTCTTATACGTCAAGCCCGTCAAGTAGTACATGTCCTCTTCTTCAGAAACGAGCAGGCTGTCCAAACCGTCGGACTGCAATTGCTTTTGAGCAGCCTGAATCCGCGTTTTATATTCTGCCTTGCTAATTTTCAATAGGTCCATAGCTGTGTTTGATGGGGTTTCCCGTAAGTTATGGAATTTTTTTTGTTTTCAGGCACCCACTTGATTGGTCCTATTAAAGATTAAAACAAGACGAAAAATGCAAGCATTTTGCGCCCTTCTGACCGAAACCTTCAAGGGTTGGAAGCCGTTCACAAACCATTCATTTCTAGTAAATGATTACTTTCACACCCCATTTATCATAGTAAGTTTATGAATATCTCGGGATTGGTGATTCTCATTCCTGAGTGTAAATTAAAGGCTGCTTCACAATATTCCATCGCCGGAGCAACTCCACTTTTTTATCTGTATAATAGCGATTGTCGTCGGGATGCCACCCTAAAATGGGACAGTCGGCAGGCAGAGTGATCGCATACTCTTCTGCGGTCTGCAGGGTATATAAATGGCCCTTTTCACAGGAATTACGGTCTTTTATTTTAAGATCTTGCAAGTGAAGAGTAACTAAAAACAGAGTGGCACAGATGAGATAAATATTTTTGTTGCGTCCGTAAGGCCACGACTGAATCACGAGACGACCGGTCCATAGAAGTAAAAAGATCCAACTGATCGTCACGGGGATCAGAAGATCATATCGATATAAAAAAGGTCGGTACGATCGATACCCACCAAAGGGAATCATCAGCATATAAATCAATATCCCCAACAGAAGCATAAGAAATAATTTTTGCCACACTTTCTTTTTCGGGCTGTCCATGCGATTGATTCTGTAGAAGTGAATCCCCAGGAAGACAGCGACCAGCCAAATAACCCAGGACTCAACAAAATGAAATTTGATGCCTTTAGCGGCCTGAATCAGGGTTTCTCTGAGGGGAAGCGAGCTTACATTTTCTGTGTTTTGTGTACCTGTCAAATAGCCTAATCCCCCAAAAACCACTAAGGCCAGGAGTAAAAAGCTGAGTTGGCGGTACCTGGGGCGAAAGGGGTAAAAGAAAAGTTGGGATGTCGAGGTCTTTTGCTCACGAATCCCGCGAAGGCATAATCCCAGTAATCCCAATCCGCCTATGAGTACCATGATAACCTGAGACTGGGGACCCCAAAAAGCGACAATCCATAGTATAGCCAGCCAGGGGACGGTCCACCACCCTAGAGTAAAAGAAACTTCAGCCTGTCGATAACCCATAAAATACCGGTATAGAGGATACAATAAGGCAAATATGATAATCAAGGGTATGATATAAAAAAAGGCATAGGTAATGGATTGATCAATGACCCCCATGCGGGAAGACAACCCATAGGTCTGCAAAAAGGGTATGGCCGCCACCATAGTCCATAAAAAATCCTTTTGAAATACGCGAAAATGGCCGCAGACGTAGGCGCCCAGCAATAACAGCAAGCTCAGATGAGCGACGCATTTGGCCAGCGCCGCACTGTAGTAAATACTGTTAATCGGTGAAACCAGATACTGGAAAAAACCCGGCATGTTATTGAAATACAGAGAGGTGAACTGGTGTGCCGAGTACCGACCAGCTCCACCGTATTCCTTTTCCGAAAACAAAGCCTCCCAACCGAAAGGGTCTGATAGTACTTCCTCATACCATGGCGCGGGCAAAACGATAGCGTATAAATCACCCCCCATAGGCATACCCACATATTGAAACCAGGCATGCACCAAATCTCCAATAATAATGAGCAGGAGTCCGACCTTTATCCACCGCTGTTTATCCATTGAGTTATAAATATAGCTATATTTTAAGAATGAGGTTCAGGTT
>CAZVFU010000119.1:0-5989 GCA_964626595.1 uncultured Saprospiraceae bacterium | reverse complement strand
AGCGAATAGCCATATATTAACTATATTTGCATATTAAATACAGATCATAATGAGCGACATTCAATATACGGAATCGGAAATTAAATCCCTGGATTGGAAAGAGCATATCCGGCTTCGTCCGGGGATGTATATCGGGAAATTAGGAGACGGAAGTGCAGCGGATGACGGGATCTATATCCTGCTGAAGGAGGTCCTTGATAATTCCATTGATGAGCATGTAATGGGTTTTGGAAAATTGATTGAGATTGAAATGGGGGAGGACTACCTCTCCGTGCGCGATTACGGTCGGGGCATTCCACTCGGGAAAGTCGTAGACTGCGTATCCAAAATCAATACAGGGGGAAAGTACGACTCCAAGGCATTTAAAAAGTCAGTCGGACTCAACGGTGTGGGAACGAAAGCGGTCAATGCACTCTCCAGCCGATTTGAGGTAGAAGCTTATCGAGAGGGTAAGATGAAGCGCGCGGTCTTTGAGCGTGGAAACCTGATCGAAGATCCCAAACCGTCATCGACCAAAGAAAAAAATGGAACAGCGATTACCTTTTATCCCGATCCCCAAATTTTCAAAAATTTCAATTTTCGGGAAGAGTTCATTTCGGCGCAGTTGTGGAACTATGCGTTTCTGAATTCGGGTCTGCGCATCAAGTACAATGGTAAAACCTACCACTCGAGCCGGGGGCTTCACGATTTGTTGGAGAAACGAACGGCTCAGGAAAAATTGCGCTATCCCATCATTCACCTGAAGGCCGACGATGTGGAATTGGCCCTGACGCATAGCTCGTCATACGGAGAGCAATACTATTCCTTTGTGAATGGGCAGCATACGACGCAGGGTGGGACACACCTTTCAGCATTTAAGGAGTCCATTGTGCGTACCATTCGCGATTTTTTCGGTAAAAATTACGATTATCGGGACATTCGGTCATCCATCGCCGCGGCCATTAGTGTGCGCGTAGAGGATCCTATTTTTGAATCGCAGACTAAAACAAAACTAGGCTCGAACGATATGGGCCCCGATGGCCCTACGGTCAGCAGCTTTATGAACGATTTCTTACGGACAAAGCTGGACAACTACCTTCACCGGCACGCAGAAGTGGCGGATGCATTGCAAAAACGCATCCTGCAATCTGAAAAAGAGCGAAAGGAGATGGCTGGCGTGAAAAAATTGGCAAATGCCCGCGCCAAAAAGGCATCGGTACACAATAAGAAATTGCGCGATTGCCGCGTGCATTTTGATCACAAGCGTCGATCAGAAGAGGACCGGAAAAAGACCACACTTTTTATTACAGAGGGAGACTCTGCCAGTGGATCCATCACTAAAGCCCGCGACGTCCAGTTCCAGGCCGTATTTTCTCTTCGGGGGAAGCCTCTAAATGCATATGGGCTCACTAAAAAAGTCGTCTACCAAAATGAAGAATTTAATCTCCTTCAGCATGCCTTAAACATTGAAAATGGCCTGGAAGACTTGCGATACAATCGCGTAGTCATCGCCACCGATGCCGATGTCGATGGGATGCATATTCGATTGCTTTTATTGACGTTTTTCCTCCAGTTTTTCCCGGATTTAGTGCGCGAGGGGCACCTGTATATTTTGGAAACCCCTTTATTTCGGGTGCGCGACAAAAAGACGACCATTTATTGTTATAATGAGCAAGAGCGATTGGCTGCAGTAGAGCAATTGAGAGGTAAAGCGGAAATCACGCGCTTTAAAGGATTAGGGGAGATTTCTCCCGGAGAATTTGAGGACTTTATTAGCGAGAATATCCGTCTGGAACCCGTTATCCTTAATGAGGATACAAGCATCGAAGAAGTCTTGAAATACTACATGGGCAAAAACACCCAGGCGCGACAGGAATTTATCATCGAAAACCTCAAAGTGGAAGACGGTTTACTCGAAGAAGAGGCGGCTGCATAAGGCTGTCGAATTGGCGCAAATTTTCACAGATTTCATGCATTCTGGACCAAACTCAGCCAAAACGGCGGTGTTATCGGTATGGTATAATCCTTGGAGATTATATTCTAAATAAGAAAATACATGTTTGATAATTATAGATTTGCGCCGGAAGAGGATTTTGATGATTTTGCACCGGTGGTTACGGTATCCGGAGACGATGAAGGAAGCGATAGTGATTTACCGGAAGAACTTCCGCTTTTAGCGCTCAAAAATACAGTTTTATTTCCCGGGGTTGTGATTCCCATTTCCGTGGGCCGCCAGTCCTCTCTGCGCGCGATTCAACATGCGAAAAAATCACATAAGCGCGTGCTGGTTACGGCACAGCGCGATGATGAAATTCAGGAACCGGAATTTGAAGATTTGTATCACACCGGAACTGTGGCCCGTGTAGTTAAAATGCTCAATATGCCCGATGGCAGCACGACCGTAATCTTGCAGGGTCGATTTCGTGCATCCGTTTATGCTGTAGATACCGATTCAGCATTTTTAAAAGGGAAGTATACGGCCCTCGATTTCGAGTCGGTACAAAACGAAATGCACTTCAAAGGCTTAGTTGAAGCCATAAAAGAAAAGGCACGTAAGATCATCAAAATGTCCCCGCAAATTCCAAAGGAAGCAGAAGGGATGTTTAACGAGATTGACAATCCTAATTTCCTGCTGTTTTTCATTGCTTCGAATTTAAATGTGGATGTCAAAAAGAAACAGGATCTCCTTGAAATTGATAACCCCAATGCTATAGGTGAGAAGGTGCTTGAGCTCGTTCAGTCTGAGTTCAAGATGCTAGAAGTTCGCAGTCAAATCGAGAGTAAGGTAAAAGGAGATATCGAAAAACAACAGCGCGATTATTTCTTAAATCAGCAGTTGAAAACCATTCAGGAAGAGCTCGGAGATAAACCCCAGGGGTCAGACCTGGAAATCTTACAGAAAAAGGCAAAGGACAAAAAGTGGCCAGAAGCTGTTGACAAAGCCTTTAAAAAAGAATTAACCCGCGCCAAGCGCATGAATCCGCAAGTGGCGGAGTACAGTGTTACGCTCAATTATCTGGAGATGCTGCTCGAACTGCCATGGGAAGAATACACGCAAGACAATTTTGACCTCAAAAATGCTCGCGAACAGCTTGATAAAGATCATTTTGGGCTGGAGAAAGTAAAGGAACGTATCCTCGAGCATTTGGCTGTACTGAAGCTCAAAGGCGATATGAAAGCGCCCATATTGTGCCTGGTCGGCCCACCCGGTGTCGGGAAAACCTCCCTGGGACGATCCATTGCCAAATCGTTGGATCGCAAATTCATCCGCATGTCTTTGGGTGGCCTGCACGACGAGAGCGAAGTCAGAGGACATCGCCGGACATACATTGGTGCCATGCCGGGTCGGATCGTTCAGTCTATAAAAAAGGTTCAGTCTTCGAACCCGGTTTTTATTCTGGATGAAATTGACAAAGTAGGGAAGGATTTTAGAGGCGATCCCTCTTCCGCATTATTGGAAGTGCTGGATCCCGAGCAAAACACCACTTTCTACGATAATTATCTCGAACTAGACTACGATCTATCCAAGGTTCTGTTTATAGCTACCGCTAACAGTTTGAATACCATCCAGCCGGCTCTTCGCGACCGAATGGAGATCATTCAACTGTCCGGCTATTCCGCCGAGGAAAAAGTTGAGATCGGAAAGCGCCACCTCATTCCCGAATTGCGGGCCGAACACGGTTTGAAAAGCACCGATATCCGCATCGGAAAGCGCGCCCTCATGGAGATGGTGCAGTATTATACGCGGGAAAGCGGCGTGCGCTCCCTCGCCCGTCAGATCAGTGCCGTTATGCGGTATGTAGCCAAGCAAGTGGCCATGGAGCAGGAATATGAGGTGTCGATTTCGCCCGATAAAGTGCGCGACATTCTCGGACCCACGAAATTTGATCCCGAAAGCTATACCGACGCCAAAATGCCCGGCGTAGCCATCGGTCTTGCCTGGACATCCGTGGGCGGTGACATCCTGTTTATTGAGACCAGTTTGAGCAGCGGCAAGGGCAAGCTCATCCTGACGGGGAATCTGGGCGATGTCATGAAAGAATCGGCCACCACAGCTTTGAGTTTTCTCAAGGCCCATGCCGAAGAGTACGATATTGATCCCGATTTATTTCAGAAGAAGGATATTCATGTTCACGTGCCCGAGGGTGCCATACCCAAAGACGGCCCCTCCGCCGGTGTCACCATGTTGTCTGCTTTAGCCTCCATTTTCACTGGTCGTCGCGTCAAATCCCATTTGGCCATGACTGGCGAGATTACCTTGCGTGGAAGCGTATTGCCCGTCGGCGGCATCAAGGAAAAGGTTTTAGCGGCCAAGCGCGCCGGCATCAAGCATATATTGATGTGCCAGGAGAACAAAAAGCACGTCGATGAGATCGAAAAGGATTACATCAAAGGCCTAAATTTCACCTTTGTGGAACGTATGGATGAAGTCCTCGATTTTGCTTTAGCCAGCAAGTAGCGTCTTGAGATATTTATGTAGGCCATTTTAATGTTTTGGGGGTGCCCCACGCCTAATTTCCTAAGTGGAGCGCCGCATTGAGCGGCCTCAAAGTATCGTAGAATAGGCGTGGGTCGGGCCCCTCCGGGGTACCGTCCTCGAGGGGCGTTGCCACCTCGGGACCGCCTGACGGCGCCCTTCGTACCCCTCACCCTGGCGCGCTCCGCGCGCTCTTTTTATTAAATTTCGGGATTGTTTAATAAAATATTTGTTATATTTAAGCAGATGCCGCATGTTATTAATCAAAAGGTGAATTATGAAATATTTAATGCATTTCGTTCCAAATTATATATGGGTTGTCGGGGTCTTGTTTCTTTCGGGCGACCTTTATGGTACGGTTACCGTGTGCTTGCCACAATTTGAATTAGGCTGTATGTCCTATGACGAATTCAGTTTTGATGAAGGAGAAAGTTGGGTGGAGGCTTGCTGTGAATATATCGTTTCCGAGGAATTTAACTGCGTGGATGATTGCAATGAATTAGAGTATAAAAATATTAATCGTATTGCAGCTACTGCAGCTGGAATGAGAAAAGATTTATCTGTTTTTGAAGGGATACAATGGAACGCTGAAACGAATTCTGGCGAAGAGAGATCGTATACCTTGGAATTTATTGAAGAGGGGGTAAAACTGAATGGTGAAATTATTACTAGATTTTCTGAAAAGGTGAACGCGGTAAAAGTCACGCTGCCCAATTCAAAGTTGGAATTCATTCTCAAATTAGCTAATTCCTGAGTCTATACTGAAAGGAATAAGTAAGCCCACTGCCTAAAATTAACGTACATTTGTATAGCAAATACAGATGTAATGAGTGATACGAGTAAAAACCTGGCGGTACTGATTGACGGAGACAACATCCCTTCGGCACACGTCAAAGAGATGATGGAAGAGATCGCTAAATACGGCAATCCCACCATTAAGAGAATTTATGGCGATTGGACCAAGCCACATCTGGCCAAGTGGAAGAATATGTTGCTGGAAAACGCGATCACGCCCATTCAGCAGTATGGCTATACCACCGGAAAAAACGCAACCGACTCCGCGATGATCATTGATGCGATGGATATTTTGTATTCGGGCAAAGTCCATGGGTTTTGTCTCGTCTCCAGTGATAGCGACTTCACGCGCCTGGCTACGCGCTTGCGCGAGGCGGCGATGCACGTCATCGGCATCGGTGAGCGAAAAACGCCGAGTCCGTTCATCGTGGCTTGCGACAAATTCATTTACATTGAAATCCTGAAGAACCAATCGAAACCTGCCACTAAAAAAGGTCGGTCCGGAAAAGCTGAAGTCAAAGAAGATGTGGATCGCGTCACGCCTCAGGTGGTGGGATTGATTCGCAATACCATCAAGGACTGCGCCGATGAGGATGGCTGGGCGTTTTTGGGTGATGTGGGAAGTCTGTTGCAAAAGAAACAGCCCAATTTTGACTCTCGGAATTATGGCTTTGATAAACTGACGCCCATGATTGACTCCATCGGCAAGTTTGAAATAGAGGCCCGCGACCACAATAA
>CAZVFU010000118.1:0-6031 GCA_964626595.1 uncultured Saprospiraceae bacterium | reverse complement strand
GAGTGATTTAAATCCTATAGTCTTTCTTCTCTCAAATGGCATGCACTGGAATCCCAAATTTGTAAACTAAATAGTTCAACAATAACGGGCATTTGCCTTTTGCAGTGAATATTCCAAAAAAATCTCGTTTCTCGCATTTCCACATTCAAAGTACGTTCCATCAGGCAGTCAGGGATCACCCGGGGCGTCAACTCACTGATTCGTCAAGAATGGAACTGGTTTCGTCTAAAAATATGATGCCTAACTGAAAAATTCATATCTTGGTGATTAGAAAAAATTAAAATCATGGGAACAGGACTTATTGTTATAATTGCTGTGGCTGTTGTTGCGATCTATCTGATCGCGATATACAATCGACTGGTATCGTACAAAAATAGAAGAGAAAACGCCTTTGCGGATATTGATGTGCAATTGAAACAGAGACACGATCTCGTGCCCCAATTGGTTTCAGCTGTAAAAGGATATATGGAACATGAAGCGGGGGTGCTAAAGGATGTCACAGAGGCTCGTGCTCGAGCGCAGGGAGCTGGGTCTATCGATGAACGGATTGAAGCCGAGCAGCAGCTGACCTCAGCAATTCGTGGATTTCAAATTCAGGTGGAAGCCTACCCGGATCTCAAAGCATCGACTAACTTTCTTCAACTGCAAGAAGAAATTGCAGACATTGAAAATAAATTGTCATCTGTTCGCCGTTTTTTCAATTCTGCTACCCGAGAATTGAATGTAGCTGTGCAAAAATTTCCGAATAATCTCGTGGCTGGGATGTTTGGCTTTTCAACAAAAAAGATGTTTGACCTCGGTCCGGATCGAGAGTCGCATCAAAAAGCGCCGGAAATTAAATTCTAATCCAGCATGTCTGAAAAGTATCTTGGAATTCAGCAGCAGATTCGAACCAATAATCAAAAGTCGATTCTACTGCTCATCGGATTCCCATTGCTCATCTTCCTGATGGTCTATGCCATTCTCCTATTCACTCTGCCGGCGGAATCTATCCAAACTACAAGATGGGAAGTGGCCGCATGGAAAGTCCTCGAATATGCACCTATCATTACGGGCGTAGTTATTGTATGGTTCCTCATCGCATACTGGGGGCATAACCAAATGATATCTGCTGCTACGCACTCCAAGCCACTAGAACGACGCGAGAATAAGCGCGTATATAATCTGGTCGAGAACCTCTGCATTCAGGATGGTATGAAAATGCCTAAGGTGAAAATAATCGAAGATTCGGGCATGAATGCTTTTGCGAGTGGTCTCAACGAGAAATCTTATTCCGTCACTCTCACACGAGGAATCATAGAGGAACTCGACGATGAGGAGCTCAAAGGAGTGATTGCGCATGAGCTGATGCACATTAAAAATAAGGATGTGCGCTTACTCGTTATTACGATCATATTTGTGGGCATATTTTCATTGATTGTTCAAATTGCCTTTCGTTCCATGCTGTATGGATCCATTGGCCGACGGCGAAATGATCGCGGTGGTGGAGCGATGATTTTAGTGATCATTGCCGTGGCAGCCGTAGCTTATTTCCTCTCCCTCATTTTTAAATTTGCCTTATCGAGAAAAAGAGAGTATATGGCCGACTCCGGCGCTGTGGAAATGACCAAAAACTCAAAAGCTATGGCTTCAGCACTTCGTAAAATTTCGGGTCGATCCGAAGTAGAATCAGTAGAGAGTGAAGATGTGAAAGAAATGTTTATAGAGCACTCACCCCAAAGTTCTAAAGGCTTTTTTGGAACTTTGGCAGGTTGGTTTTCAACTCACCCGCCCATTGAGAAACGCATAGAGATTTTGGAACAGTTCTAATCAGAAAGATACATAGCTCAAAAAATGAGATGATGAAACGACGAACATTTGCACAACTAAGCATGGGACTCTTGGGTGGAACTGCACTCCGTCCCTTTTGGGAATCCCCTCGAAGTACCCCCCTATCAAGCCCTTCCCTCATCAAATCAAAAGGCATAAAAAAAGGGGATACCGTTGGCATTATTAGTCCTTCTGGAGCCATCCGTCCCGGTCAGTTAGATGAAGCCAAAAAGATATTGAAGGGCATGGGATTGAAAGCGCATCCCGCCCCTAATTGCAACGGACATTACGGATACTTTTCCGGAACAGATGAGGAAAGGCTGGCGGATATTCAATACTGCCTGGAACAGGAAGAAATTGATGCCATTTGGTGTCTTCGGGGCGGATATGGGCTCACGCGTATTTTGGATAAGATCGATTATAAACTTTTTCGAGAACGTGCTTTAGCGGTTGTGGGATACAGCGATATCACAGCCTTGCACATGGCACTATACACTCAGGCGGGATTAGTTTCTTTCCATGGCCCCGTTTTAATTTCCGACTTCAACACCTATGTAGAGCGGCAAGCTACCAAAGTATTGCAAAATCAGGAGCACCCTCCTTTTATTCCCCCCTACCGGGAACACGAGGTGGAGGTGTTACGAGAAGGGAAAGCCGAAGGACGTTTATTAGGCGGAAATTTAAGCTTAATGGCTGCTATGGCGGGCACCCCTTATCTTCCCAGTCTTAAGGATGCTATAGTCTTTATAGAGGACGTGGAAGAGGAGCCGTATCGAATCGATCGCATGCTCACCCAACTGGTCCATACTGCTGATCTCAATTCAGCGGCAGGTATTATTTTGGGGCAGTTTGCCGGCTGCGAAAAAAAGCCTGAAGACAATTACAGTTTCACCCTGCGAGAAACACTGGACTCCTTTTTGAGAGAATGGGATGTACCGGTTCTCTACAATTTTTCCATCGGTCATATTAAAAAACAATGTACTGTCCCACATGGAATTTCAGCAAGGATAGAAACGAATAAGCCGGGTATTCAATTATTAGAATCCCCTATTGACCTCCCATGAGAATTAAGAGCTATCCTCAAAAACTCCCCCTAAAAGAGCCCTTCGTTCTCTCTCATGGCACCTATCATTATCGGGAGGCACTGATTGTAGAACTTGAAGAAGGGGAGTATAAAGGATATGGAGAAGCAACCGCCATCACCTATTACGGAAAGACCTTGAATGGCTTCATCGAGCTTTTGAAGGAGAAAGCCAAAGCGATTTGCGATTTGGAACTTAGCTCAAACAGCAATACCTTTCCACAAATCCCCGTTTTTTTTCCCGACGAACCTTTTTTACAATCGGCGGTCGATTGTGCCTGTTGGGATTTATGGAGTCGAAAACGAGGTAAGCCCCTTCATCAACTCATTGAACAAAAATCACCCCCACTTAGTGCTTTCACCTTAAGCGGTGATGCAGCTCATATAGATCAACAATTGGGGCGCGGCGAATGGCCGATTTACAAAGTTAAAATGGGCGGTAACTCCGACGAGGCGATCCTGGATGTGCTGACTCAATATAGCTCTCGCTGTGAGATTCGCGTCGATGCAAACGGTGGCTGGAATTTGAAAGAGGCGCTTGATTTCATTCCCCGGCTGACCTCATCAGGAATCAAATTTATCGAACAGCCCCTTTCCTCGGAGCAAGATCATCACATGCCCAGAATAAAAGCCGAAACCGAGGCTCAGCTCTGGGCTGATGAAAGTGCGCAACAAGCAGAATATTTTTCAAATCTGGTTTCCGGATTTCACGGTGTCAACCTCAAACTCATGAAAAGCGGAGGAATCAGCCCGGTATTAGAGCAAATAGTCCATGTTCAGGAACTGGGTTTAAAGGTTGGATTGGGTTGTATGACTGAAAGCAGTTTTGGCATTAGCGCCTTAGCCCAAATCGCCGGGCTCGCCGACCAGCTCGATATGGATGGGAATATGCTTTTGTCCAAGGATCCGGGCAGCGGAGCCTACATTGATAAAGGACGAGTTATTCTTCCGGATAGGGCCGGTTTAGGCTGCGCCTGGAGAACCCCTCCATCTCAGTTACATCCGTAAGTAAGAGGCGCCATTGATATCTACAATGCCTCCGCTGAGAAAACCCGAGGCAGAGTCAGCCAAAAAGGCGACCAAATGTGCCACTTCTTCGGGTTGGGCGACCCGGCCGAATGGGCTTTCTGCACGAAGAGCATCCCCCCGTTCCGTTTCAAGCACGGCCGCCCCCATATCCGTCTCTACAAATCCCGGCGCTACGGCAGTTACACTTATCCCATATCGGCCTAATTTTTTGGCCATGGATTGACTGAGCGCATGAACCGCTGCTTTTGAAGCACCATAAGCCGGAGACTCTGACTCCCCTCGAAATGCCCCCCGAGAACCTATATTGATTATACGGCCCTGCTTATGTTCCATCATATGTCGGCCAAAGAGGTAACATAAGTGCGCCATACCCAGCACATTTACAGACAGAATATTACGCCACTGCTCCATCCATTCAGATGCCGATACGGATTCGATGGGATGCTCTGTGTAAATGCCAGCTGAATTGACCAAAACATCAACTTTGTTCCAATGCGAAAACACCTCTTTCGCCATCTGTTCAAGCTGTGTTTCTTCTCTAATATCTGCCTGAAATAGTCGGTGGCCTTCTCCAGGCAGGGCCTTCAGCGTTTCCCTCGCCGCTGCTTCGTTTTGGTGATAGTGCACCCCTATTTGGGCGCCCTTCCGGGCTAATTTCAGCGCACAGGCTCGCCCAATACCTCGACTAGCTCCTGAGATAAATACGCGTTGGTTTTGAATATTCATAAGGATTCTTTTTTGTAGGAAGATACTAAACGAATTGAAAACATTCATTATCTGCATTTTACACCCCCCATCGCGGATGGATCAACGCTGTAAGAAACATCTGGATATTTAGGTCACAGGTCCGCAAGTCATAGGTCACAGGTGGAGGAAGGGAAAAGAAAACCCCTATTCTATCCAAGACTTTTTTACATTCGCTAAAAAAAAGATGTTAACTACCGCACAAACTGAAAAAATAACGGATCTGATACGCAGTACTGGCGAATATATCCAATCGCAGGCTGCCCGAGTGAGTGAGCGAGATGTCACATCCAAAGATCTGAACAGTTTTGTGTCGTACGTAGATCGCGAGGCTGAGAAGCGACTGGTGCGCGGGTTGGATCGGATTCAACCCGGTTGCGGCTATTGGACAGAGGAAGAAACCGTAGCGCGTTCCGGAGAATCGGCCCGATGGATCATTGATCCCCTGGACGGCACCACTAATTTTTTACACGGCTTGCCCGCCTATGCCGTTTCAGTCGCTCTGGAGGTTGACCGGGAACTCCTTTTTGGTTGGGTATATCACGTTCCAGCCCGAGACATGTATTTTGCCCATAAAGGAGGCGGCGCACAGATGAACGGCCGACCGATCCAAATTTCAGAGACGAAAAAACTACAGGATAGCTTGATAGCCACAGGTTTTCCTTACACCGATTTTACGCATCAGGATGCCTATATGAATCTACTTGCTCATTTGATGCCTAAAACGCGGGGGCTCCGGCGATGGGGATCGGCGGCCATCGATTTGGTCTTTACCGCCGCCGGTCAATTTCAGGGCTTCTACGAGTTGGGCTTATCGGCCTGGGATGTAGCTGGAGGTGCACTCATCTTGACAGAGGCAGGCGGCCTGGTTACTGATTTTTCCGGATCAGCCCAATTTATAGAGCAACGCCAGATTATAGCCGCCCCTCCTGCAATACACCAACAATTACACGCTGAAATAGAACTATTTTTTTAGAAAACTGGTGGATCATACCTTTCCCGCTTTTAAATAAGATGCAAAAAAAGCCCCACCTAATGCTGTAGATAAGGCTATTGTAGAAAAGGGTCTGCTTATCATTTTCGGCGGGCATTAAACCCTACTGAAAGGCCATATCGCATCCCTATTGGTGAAGGCACAACAGAAAGGTTAGCCGGAATATACTTACGGAATCCCCATGGATGGTGCATCGACTTATCATTAATTTGATTTTTTTGGCGATCCACTCGTCCTCGACATCGCTGCGCGATCGTCGGGACGGCGGCGCTACGCTTCGCAGCTCTCTATTCGCTCGGCTCCGGTCTCGGCATTCGCACCCGGCACTGCAGGAGCCCGGATCTCCCTCCCTCCGGTCGGGCCTGCTTCGCATC
>CAZVFU010000117.1:0-6042 GCA_964626595.1 uncultured Saprospiraceae bacterium | reverse complement strand
AACTTAAACGAATTGAGAAACAAAAGGACCAATGAAAAAGCGATTTTATCTATAAATGGCACAATTTAGCACCAAATGAGGCTATTATCACCTCTTTAATGCCCAATTTAAGGTGGAGACTGCAAAGGAAGGGCATAAATTCGAAAGGGTCCAAGGGGTTTTAGAATATCGTAATTTGGGGCCTACCCCCGAGGTGCCGCCGATGGGCGGCGCTCGAGGGTCGCTACGTTTCGCCACTCGTTATTCACTCGGCCCTGCGCGCGCCCGATTAGGCGCGCTGGGTCTCTCCCGCCGCTGGCGAGAGATGGCTCCACATCGCTAGTCCGCTAACTTGTTGGTTGCCTATTACATTTCACGGCCCGTAAAAATCTGAACTTTTTCCGATTTCAATTATCAACTCAGAGTTTCTCGAGTGATACACTTCCAGGTGGAATCAAGTTTGCAAATTATACTTGTGATTGTAAGAATCGCTTATATTTAATCTATCATCAACTTTTGGATACCCATGCATGACAAACCTGTATTAAAACGTCTGGCTCAAGTGGCCTTGGGTATGTTGATTCTGCAGTTATTTCTTTCAGGTATTTTTTACCTCGAGAGGATGAGCGTGCTGGATGCCGCTTTTGTTCTTTTAAAGATCATTAATGAGGAGGAGCCCACCATTATGGTGGGACGGTATGGATCGATATTAACTCAAGCTTGGCCATGGCTGGGGGTCAAATTAGGGTTGCCTCTCAATCAACTCATGTTGATATACTCCATAAGCTTCACTTTTTTAAATCTGGTGGTAGGCTGCATACTCTATCTAAGAAGGGCGTACCCCTGGTTGATAGCATTGGTCACCTATTTTCTATTGTGGTATTCTGATGCCTTCTTTTGGACGAACAATGAAATTCATCAGGCCGTTGCCTTGTTTTGCTTAGGGGCCGGTTTCCTGCCTTCTCGAATGACTCATCAGTCTTTTACGAATTGGGGCCTTTGGATATGGGGTGTTGCCACATTGAGTCTTTCCATTTTTACACATCCATTAATGCTGGTAATTATTGTTTTTTTCGTAGCCTTATTTTTGGTGGAACAGCAATGGAACTTAAGCCGAGCGTACCACTGGGGATTAGTGATGATACTATTTTTAGTTACGATACTAAAGTATTACCTGAGTTCGGGAAATTGGTATGATGGGGCAAAATTTAAAATGCTGAGTTCAGTCCCTTTGGATGATTGGAGTTTGGTATTTCAAAAGCCTTTATTCTCCACATTCTTTTCAGAACTCTTTACAAATTATTTGCCGGCTGCACTGTTGGCGCTGTTCTGTTGGTTAGCCGGCATTTATTATAAGCGATACCTGACAGTTGTTTTAAGCATGACAGCCTGTTTGGTTCATGTTGTTTTAGTGGCGATTGTGGTCAATGATTTTATTCGTTTTTACACTGAAAGTCAATGGATGCTGATTTCCTTTTTTTTGATACTTCCGCTGATGTGTTGGTGGCCCAAATTGGGCTATAATTGGCGTCAGGTGTTTTTCGGGCTATTTGTGTTTTCCATCGCCTGGTGGGGGTACCAATTTAGTGGTTCAGCCTCACTTTATTTAGAGCGGAGAGCGTGGCATGAGGGAATGATTGAGCGAATGGCAGAAGAGGGAAAGCAAAAATGGGTCTTGCCAGCATTGACAGCGGAACAAAAAAATCTTTTGCAGATGGACTGGGGATTGCCTGCTGAGTCTTTATTATTATCCTCACGGTCGGGCCCCAGTCGATCCTATATTTCTCAAGAGCGTCTCACCTCCCCAATAGAAACGGTGCACTTTCACAACTGTTTTGATACGCTGGATCGCAGGAAACTCCATCCCCATTATTTCCAGTGGGATTCCCATACTCCTTATCAGCTTGCTCCATCAGCACCACATTGAAAAGTAAAGTTATAATTACGGAATAGAGTATCATATCGGCTTACGAATACTCCCAATCGATGAAAGGGTTTACATCAAAGCTTGCCAACACAACATATCATGGACGTATAATGAATATCAGGTAGCCTACAAATGAAGGCGCACTCCAGCTTGTAGCCCCATCAATTGGATTCTCGATATAAGAGGGTGGTCAGAGCGCAACCAGGAATCGCCTTGAAAGCGAAATCGAGGGCTGAGATAAAACTCCAGACCTTCACCAATCATATATCCTGCATCAATACCGCCAATGATACTCATATTAAGATCCTTGCGGTAGATTGCGTTGGGGCTGTCCGAACTCGCATCGATGATTTGTCCAGAGGCGTCCAGGGCTTTTCCTTTGAACTCATTTCGTAAATGGACATTTACACCTCCGATGATTCCATATCTAAATTTCCCCATTTGTCTGTGATAACCCAATAGGATGGGAATATTGATTAATGTGTGTGTTTTGGCCGTTTGCAATTCGCGGGTGTAGGTTCGGGAGGTCGTCACGGAATCTGCCACGTAAACTCTGTTATTATTGGAGTCAATAAAGAAGTAAGCCATTTCATCGTAGACGGTTATACGCTCAATAATACGTTGCTCCTGATTCAGGCGATTTTGGATTTTTTGATACTCCAGGCCAGCGCTAATGGAACCGCCCCACTGGGTTTCCAGACCGATGAGCAGTCCTGCGGAAAAGGTAGACACGGCAGTTTCTGATTGATTCCAAGTGCTGAGATAATTATCGGTACCGAATTCAGTGTTATCATTCAATCGATTTGAGATCATGGGAATCCCTCCAAAGGCGAATCCTTCAATCAAAAAGCCGGGTCGCGATGTTCTTTTGTCACTGCAACGGCTCCAGCTGGGATCGCCCGGTCCATCCAGTTGAATGGAGGCTAGCTTATGTATAGGTAGAATGCTATTTAATAGCGGAGAACTCAGGCGTTCAACATGTTGGAAACCTGAAATTTGCTGATTTTCGTTCTGATTTTCGGATGATGCTAGATTAGTCTCTTTTCGTTTTTGGATCTTTCCATAAGTAAAAAGCAAATTTTCCTTACGACGATCAAAAGCAGGTTTGTGCAAGCTGGAATAATTTTGCCGGGGATATTGAGAAGAAGCTTCTTTTTGGGGGAGCTGACTCGTGTTTACAAGGCTCACCTGAGTTTGCATCAAGGGGGCACTTTCTTGTTTAGGTAGCGCTAAAGAGGCCGATTTATCTGGCATCCATGCCCATGCAGCTAAAGTCAGGAGCAAGAGAATCAGCGCACTCAAAAAGTAGAAAAAGAACCCTTTCGATGGTTCGTTGGCGGGTAGATTCTGTTCTACGAAAGGCCATAAGGCCTCCTGATCGACCGGATCCGATGCGGTTTCAAATGTATCTTTAAATAGTTGATCCGTGGGATTAACTGACTTTTTCATAAGCTTTTTTTTGGGTCATCAACTGTTGGATTTGGGCCCTGGCGCGCGTTAATTGGGATCGGGAGGCTGAGGCTGTAATCTCGAGCATTTCTGCAATTTCCTTATGGCTATACTCTTCAATAACATACAGGTTGAATATCGTGCGATATCCGTCGGGCAGTTTCATGAGAAGCTGCATTAATTCCTCCTTTTGGAAATGGAGTTCCTCGGGGAGTGTCGGTTCGAACAAGTCGGGGCTCATCTCTTCCTGAAAAACAAATCGTTTTTCCTTTTTTAACCATCTGATCGCCTCTCTGGAGGTGATTTTTCGTATCCATCCCATAAACTGGGGTTCTTGCTGAACTTTTAAGTCCGATAGCGAATGAAAAACTCTGATCATACTTTCCTGAACAATATCATTGGCCTTGGCGGAAGAGCCCACATAGCGTCGGGCCACGTTCATTGACAGGGGTGCATAGCGATAGAAGAGCTCTTTCTGAGCTCTTCTATCGTTTTCAATGCACTTTTTTATGAGCTGTTTAAAATCCAATTCTTATTACGACTACTGTTCTACTTCTAATCTAAATGTTCCGGAAATATCAACGGGTGAACCCAGGCCTGTGGAATCTCTACTGACTGTTCCCATAAAGCTGCCCCCAATATATTCACCGGGCGTATCCGAATACTCTGTTATTTCTATATTTAAGTTGGCGGGATTATTGTTGGCATAAACCGCGACAGAATTTCGATCGCTTATATAGAAATTATGAAATGGACTATCATAGCTTCCTATATCAGAGATGGTTTCACCAGTTAAAATTTGAATAAAACCCTGATTGGATTCTACGCCGATTTCGGATCCAGCTGTTGATTGATTGTTTTTGAAGAAGAAAGGAAAGTCTTGAGGTGGCGTATAAAATAAGTCAAAAGTGTCAACGCTCAACTGGAAGAATAGGGCAGCCTGATCACAGACTCTTACATTTCCTAAGTCAATGTCCGCTGATGATGTTATTGTAATGCTCTGAGGTGCAGAAACCAGCATCTGATTGGGATCAACAATAGATACTTCTGCCGATGTTGAAGAACCGCAGAAAGGAACGGTAAACTCAAACTGGCCATCAGATTCAGTCTCCTCAATATAGTATTTGTTCAAACTCGTTTCTATTTGTACGATCGCACCTTCAATGGGATTGTTATCACAATCCACAGCAATTCCGCTTACGCTGGTTTCACCGGTGCCGTTGTTTGAAATATCGATCACACCTAAATCAGTATCTTGCGAAAAGGGTCCATACGTTTCTTCATATATGGTTTCTCCACAAATATTTTTTATGGTTAAGTCAAATACCTCATCAGCGGGAAATCTACGAAACTGAAATTCGCCATCGGGAGTTAAATATCCACCTCTCGAACCGAAAAGAGGACTGTGGACCTCTACGCGAAAGGCAGTTAAAATACTGCCCGAGCTGTTGTTGTAAGTTACCTGGCCCTCTACAAGAATACTGGGCCCCTTCCAATCCAGATTCCAGGAGCTAAAATGCCCTACTTCACCTACAAAGCGGTTTCCGTCTTGGAGAGCGACTTCTTCTTCGATCCAGGTTCCTAATTCCTCATCGTAAGACCATACCGGAATACTTTGCGGAGCCTCACTGAGTCGCTCCGAAGGAACGGGCCAGGTCAATTCTGCGCGGGCTTCCTCAGCAAGCTGGAGTTCGTTCCCCTGGTCGTCCCATAACTCTACATTCATCATCCCGAATGTGCCTAAAACGACTTCATTTCCCTCAATATCAATTCCACTCAAGTCTCCTACAAGTCGCTGATGGAGGTCGTCCGCGGTGGGGTCTATCCATTGCATGGCCACAGATATAGAGCCTGTGTAGCTCTGGCCGTTTTGGGTAACCACTGCATTTGCGGGCAAGCGAACCTGTGCACCTGAGGAGGTGGATACCGCTCCTCCGGCTGTGGCACTGATTGTTCCTACAATCGTCTGCTCCAGCACTTTGATTTCGGTATAATTATTTTTGTTTTTTATAACATCTGCCCGACGGAAAGCTTGAAACTTTCCAGGAGTCTTTACTTTGATGAAAGCTGAGGCTCCTCTGACGCGAACATCCAGAAATTCAAACTGGCCGAACTCGTCCGTCTGCTCTTGTTGCCAACCATCGGCTGTTTTAATTTGAACTTCTGCTTGTTTGACGACTTGATTGCTCTCATCGAATACCGTACCCCGAAGATTCGTTTTAATGATTTCTTTGGGTTCGACATCGGTTATGTTTTCCCGTTCGAGATCTACTTCATCCACACAGCCGGGGAGACTCAAAAGTCCGATCCCACCGAGGATGAGTACAAGGATATATATTTTCTTTACCATGATGATTTTTTGTTTTCTCTTTTTTTAAATTATTCTTTTGTAGACATTGGATCCGACCTACAGTATTAAAAAAGAAGAAAAGAATAAAACGCTGCATCAATGTAAGAAAAACTCTTATTATTTTATTTCTGGTGGAAATAAGGCGGGGACTCTTTCCTAAAAGCAAGGGATTTCATCGGAATTAGACGCCCTCCTTTATTGTAGGCGCATGTTTGGACATACAAATATAAAATGGATAGCCTAATGTTGATGTAGGATAAATGTCCCCCGGCAATTACATATTAATCGACTAAAGTCACACTACCCGCGAACACTTCGGTTTCGCCATCGGGATAAC
>CAZVFU010000116.1:2838-6042 GCA_964626595.1 uncultured Saprospiraceae bacterium | reverse complement strand
ACCATGAATTCCGGGCCATTTTCACTGGGCGTTTCGGTACCGCAATCGGGGTTCTCAGCTATCCACCCGAAACGAACTGCTATACTGCTTGGATCCCTACCCATACAGTGATCCGCCGTTAGTATGTATGGAGTTTCGTCCTGAGCGGTATTGTTAATTAAACAAGAGGAGCAAAAAGAGTTCCCGTTGACCAACAATATACCTGCTGCGCGAGACAAATGATCTTTTAGCCCGTCAATTTCACTGCCTATACTACATTTAACGTCGTGATTGCAATCCCCTGAATCATTGAGGTCTTTTTCTGAGCCTGCCGGTCCCAACAGACCATGTACCACTTTTCCAATGGTCAAGGCGGGCAAAGCTTGAAGGCCGGCCGGTTGGTTGTATTCTATGATCAACTTGTCCCCTCTTATAAGCCAGGAACTCAAAGTTCGATCTTTGTTATTTTGACGGTGGGTATAGGCACCAATAATTTCCGACTTGTCTGCATTATAAATGAAAAGTGCGCCACCTTTTGGAATATAAAAATCCGACCACACCACATTCATGGATACAGCCGATGGCGAATGTAGGGCAAGAGTCCATACTTTATCTCCGTTCGCCAGTGTCGTCCACTGCCCATCCGTTAAGTCATAGGTTTGATTAAAGGTGTGCCCAAATTGAAAGGGTTTTGGGGCGCTGCGATCCTGCTTGAGTAGTTCCTTTTTTTTCACGGCCCAGTCCTGTGCCGGCAACTTTATCCAATTCCGCGCTTCCACTTGATCCTCATGCATAGAATAGGGTACTCGTTCTGTATCCAGCTGGCCAAAAAGATTCTGGAAAAAGAGAAAGAAAATGATTAGAGATATAAAACGCATATAAACTACTTTTTTCCAAATATAAACAAGATTCACGAATCGTAATGGCTTGAGTGAAGCTAACGAAAAAGGGTCCGATTCATTACAATAAGGGTCAGACCTTTTTTAAAAAATGGCTGCATCCGGGCCTCGTGTAATACCTTAAATAGATCAAGTATTTAGAAAACCCATACTTTAGCATCATTTAAAGATCGATACCTATGACTGCTAAATTACCCTGTATTTGCACCGATCGACTGCACTTACGACCCATTGAGATAGAAGATGCAAACCAACTTTTCCAATATCGTTCTCAGCGGGCTCATCACCCCTATCAGGGTTGGATTCCTGAGCGCCCGGAGGAAGCCATTCAATATATCCAAAAAAAGCCCTCTCAATTCGACCAGGAGGACAGCTGGTTTCAATTGGCAATGGAACGGAAGGGGCAGGCGGGCCTTATCGGAGATTTGGGTATACATTTTATTAATAATAAAGTTGGGCACTGTGAATTGGGTATTTCCCTAGCTGTTGAATTCCGTGGAAAAGGCTATGCAACCGAAGCCCTAACGGCTGTTATGGATCACTTAGATCGTGATTTTAAGAAAAAGCTCATCACCGTCGCCATTGATCCCCGAAATCAGCCATCACTCAAATTGTTTGAACGCCTGAGTTTTGTAAAAAACGCAGACTTTGACCATGTTCATCCCATTCATCCGGAATTTCCAAATGATATCATTCTCGGACGCACACTATAGCCTGCTGAAGCGCGCAGGCCCGGTAAGGGATAGTAAGGGCCAGACGCCGAAAGGTGGCTGGGTCCGGAGGATCGCCCGGGGCGATCTGCAGGACGGAACCCCTGCATAGCCCGACCCTCGAGGTGTCCGCCGTTGGCGGCCCCTCGAGGGTTACCGCAAAAAAATAAAAACAAACACCTATTCAGCCGCAGAGCTCAAACTAATATCCTGAACATGATTGGGCATGCCTACCCCTGCCTCTCGCAAATTTTCAAAAACGGCAAGCATAATTTCAGATCGCAAGATCCGATTCATCTTTCGACTGCCCTCCAAATCGTACCAATAGCTAATGCGTATATTCACTGTGCCCCCATCGAAATCCTGGATCTGGACGATGGGCCGCGGTTCGGATAAGACAGTGGGAAATTGATTTATAACCTCATGAATGCGCTGAATAACCGCAGATATATCATTTTCGAAAAAAATGGGGAAGACAAAAACATCGCGTAACTGATCGTCAATGGTATAATTTTGCAGTGGCTTTTTCAAGATGTCCGCATTGGGAATATAAACATCTCTCCCATCAGCGGTCTTAACTATGGTTTCCCTCAGGGATATATGCAAAACTCGGCCTTGAATACCATCAATTTCAATGATATCATTCGTTCGGAAAGGTCGGTTAAAAACGAGAATGATGCCGGAAAGGAAGTTCTCTCCAATGTCCTTCAAGGCGAAACCAATGATAAAAGCAGTGAGGCCGGCACCAGCGAGAAGTTTACTGGTTAGGCTACTGAAGCCTAAAATATTTATGCAAAACGTTAGAAGAAGAAGGTAAAATACCAGCCCAATGATATCTCCGGTGAACTGAGCAGTAAGGGCTTCTCCGGATCGGCGGATTACGCGATGGCGAATAATGCTTTTAAGTTTTCGAATAACGAAATGGCCAATGACGAAGATGATGATCGCCAGTGTAAGTTCGGGGAGAAAGTCCATCAAATTTGACAGCGACTCCTCTAAGCTTTGCCTGATTTTATCCATGGGTTTATCGTTTGCAACAGGTAAAAATATGTCAGTATATTCTTACAATATAGAAAAAAGGGCCTAAACCGCGCGTTTAGATCTTTGAGGTTTCTCAAAATTGACCTTTCCGGTATTTTTATCAATTTTTTCTATCTTAGGATTCCATTTTCTACCATCAACTCAAACCCAAGATCCATGAACCATTTTTTTTCTAGTTGGCCTGCTATATTCGTTTTTCTCTCCATTCTTATTTCTCCTAGTGCCGCTCAAAGTGATGCCGACTCCTCCAAACTCTCTCTTAAGGCGCTTTCCTTTCGGGGTATCGGACCGGCCATCAATGGTGGACGGATTGCGGATATCGCCCTCCACCCGGACAATGAGAATGTCTGGTATGTTGCGGTGGGCTCAGGCCACCTTTGGAAAACAACCAATGCCGGGACGACCTGGAAGCCCATCTTCGACGGACAAGATGTGTATTCCATCGGACAAGTCGCCATCGACCCTAGTCAACCCCATATCATTTGGGTAGGAACAGGCGAAGATGTAGGCGGGCGACACGTGGCTTACGGGAATGGAGTGTATAGAAGCACGGATGATGGAGCTTCCTGGACGCA
>CAZVFU010000116.1:0-2738 GCA_964626595.1 uncultured Saprospiraceae bacterium | reverse complement strand
TACTACCAGGAACTCTACGCCTCGCCGCACCACGAAGGGGAAATCTTTCTAGTCAGCAATTACACCCTGGTTTCAAAAGATCACGGCGCCACCTTCGAACGCATAAATATGCGGAACAAACATAGTGATGACCATGCGATAGCTTTTGATTCCCGAGACCCCAACTTTGTTTTGTTCGGCTCCGATGGGGGACTCTATGCGACCTACGATCATATGAAAAGCTGGCGCTTTTTGGATAACCTGCCCGTCATGCAGTACTATAAAATTTCCGTGGATGATGCAGAACCCTTTTACCAGGTCTACGGCGGCACACAAGACAACGGCTCAAATGGCGGCCCCTCGCGAACCGATAAGCGACAAGGTATTACCAACAGAGATTGGGAGCACACCCTTTTTGCTGACGGGCACGACTCGGCGACAGAACCAGGCAATCCCGATATTATCTATGCCGAAACACAACAAGGCGGTCTGCACCGGGTAGACCGAACGACCGGCGAGCAAACTTTTATTCAGCCGCAACCTCGGGCCGGTGAACCCCACGAACGCTATAATTGGGATGCGCCGGTGGAAATCGATCCTCACAACCCCAAAGGTCTGTACTTTGCTTCACAACGGGTGTGGAAGTCTGACGACCGAGGGGATAGTTGGACGCCCATTTCTGAAGATCTGACGCGCAATGAAGAGCGCTTTCGACTGCCTATCATGGGTCGTCAGCACAGCTGGGACAATCCCTGGGATATCTACGCCATGTCAAAATACAATACCATAACCTCATTAGCGCCCTCTCCCCTCGATAAGGATCTGGTGTATGCCGGATCAGACGATGGCTTACTTCATGTCACGGAAGATGGTGGCGATAATTGGCGGAGAATTCCGGCAAAAGATTTACCGGGCGTGGCCAAAAGAGCCTTCGTCAATGATATCGAGGCTGACCTGCACGATGTAAACACGGTCTATGTGGCTTTGGATAATCATAAAGAGGGAGATTATGCGCCCTATTTATTTAAAAGTACAGATCGCGGACAGAGCTGGACGGATATTGGAACCACCCTGCCGCATGGGCATTGGGTCTGGCGCATCGTACAGGATCATGTCAATCCTGAATTGCTATTTGCCGGTACGGAAGGTGGCGTTTATGTCAGCCAAAACGGCGGTGAGACCTGGACGAAACTCAAAGGCGGCATGCCGCGCATTGGCGTACGGGATCTCGTCATTCAAAAACGAGAAAATGACCTCGTGGCCGGAACCTTTGGGCGCGGGATCTACATTTTAGATGATTATAGTCCGCTTCGTGAAATAAATATATCCGAGGCACCGGACACATCAGTGATCTTTCCGCCGCGCAAGGCATGGAATTACGATCCCCGATCCGTGAGTCACTCTCAGGGTGACAACACTTTTTCGGCTCCCAATCCGGAGTACGGAGCCACCTTTACCTATTACCTGAATGAATCTGTAAAAACACGAAAAGAGCAGCGGAAAGAACGCGAAAAAGAGCTTGACGCTGATGAAGACCATCCCATTCCCGATTGGGAAGAGCTGGACCGGGAGCTCGATGAACTCGAGCCAAGAGTCGAATTCGAAATTCGAGATACAGACGGACAGCTGCTTTCCCGGGTGGGTGCCAAACGCAAAAAAGGCTTACATCGCACGAGCTGGAATCTCCGTGCACTCTTGCCGACGGCCATTCGAAAAGACAATCCCGATCGCCGGCGAAGCTACCGTGTCGCTGATGGCACTTACCAGGCACAATTGGTCAAGTTTGTCGATGGCAACTACACGGCAATAAGTGCTCCGGTAAGCTTCGAAGTAGAGTCCTTACACCCGGGTGCACTGCCTGGCAAAGAAGAGACTACGAAAGCTGCTTTCCGAGAAGACATCGTAGCTTTGGATAACGCCATGCAAAAGAGCAATCAGCAGCTATCATCTATTGAAAAGGAGCTCAAAACCCTCATGGTTGCCCGAAAACGGGCCACACAAGCTGCCCCGGAAGTGGATGCGCAACTCGCAAGCCTACGTGATGAAGTATTACAGCTGAAATATCAATTGTCAGGCACCCCTGCGAAAGGCGAGTTGCGAGAAAGTCAGGATCCGCGTCCTCGAGACCGCTTCTACGCCGCCTATCGGGGTCTGAACGGCAGCTATGGACCGACGCCTTTGCACCGAGCGACCTTGAAAGCAGGCAAAACAGAACTGCAACCGATTGCCGATCGCATAGCCGAAATAGCTGAAACTGAGCTTCCATCGCTTAAAAAAGCAGTGCAGGATTCCGGAGCACCGGCAATACTCGAGATGGATGACTAAGTCCATATTTGGCGATCTGTTGATTTTCTCGTAAATACGCAGAAATTAATCGCCAAATCCATGGTTACCAAACTCATTGTGCTTTTTGCCTATGTATCTATTCTATTTATCATAGGTTATGTGGCTTCGCGCCGCATCAAAGCCATGAGTGACTTCTACGTAGGCGGTAAAAATATCGGCTACTGGGCCATTGCTTTTTCCGCCCGCGCTACCGGCGAATCCGGCTGGTTGCTCATCGGAGTTACGGGTATGGGCGCTTTGGCCGGCCTTTCCGCCTATTGGATTGTGGTCGGCGAAGTGCTCGGTGTGGCGATCAGTTGGTTTCTGATGGCGCCCCGATTTAAGTATCTCACGGATCGCTTCGACTCCATCACCGTACCCGATTACCTCGACAGCCGATTTCGCACCAATAGCCACCGCCTCCGCGTCATATC
>CAZVFU010000115.1:0-6169 GCA_964626595.1 uncultured Saprospiraceae bacterium | reverse complement strand
ACCCCGCAAGGGCCCGACCCTCGAGCTCTGCTGCCGGCAGAGCCTCGGGGGGCACCCCCAAAAAAGAAAAATACCCTCCGGAAACTACTAAATGGCTAAATAGCGATTACCGGGAAGACTTTTGACCAAACCTTTGAATTCGAGTTCGAGTAATACGGTGGATAATTGGTGAATGGGGATATCGAGCTGGTAGGACAACTGATCGACATCACTTTCCCGGGCCGTCCGCAGATGATCGAGTATGCGCTGCTCATCTTCCGTCAGGTCTACGAAAAGTTGCCGCTGCACGGTGCGCTTATCGTGCAATTGAGACCATTCGAGGGCGTCAATGAGGTCATCACCGCTTTCGATAAGTTGAGCTTTTTGCTGCTTTATGAGCAAGTTACAACCCAAGGAAAATTCGTCGGTGGGCCGACCTGGAAAGGCAAATACTGGCTTATTGAGATTGGCAGCCATGCCCGCTGTTATCATACTTCCTCCCTTCGCTGCACTCTCGACGACAATAAGGGCATCACTCATCGCTGCCACTAACCAATTGCGCATCGGGAAGTGCTCGCGCTCGGGGCCTTTTCCAAAATTCAATTGGGTCATTAACCCGCCCTGCTCGACCATTTTACTGGCCAAATCTCTGTGTGCGGAAGGATAAACCAGGTCTGGACCGGTGCCCATCATGGCCAAAGTGTCCAATCCATACTTCAAAGCGGCGCGATGGGCTGTGGCGTCTACCCCGTAAGCCAAACCTGAAATAATAAGCGGATCATAACCGGCAATGGCTTCTACCAGCTTTTCACATTGAACCTGACCCCGCTCGGTCATTTTGCGCGTACCTACTATACCTATGGTGCGACGTCCATTTAGCTGGGCATTCCCTTGATAAAAAAGAGCCAGAGGTGGCTTATCCAAGGATTTAAAACGATTGGGGTAATTGGGATGCTCCCAGTGAATGACTTCGATATTTTCTTTTTGACAACGAGCCCAATCCCCCTTTGCTTCAACTATAAGTCGGTCCCGATCGACATTCCATATTTTTTCGGGAATATTAGGCAACTGTTTCTGAAGATCGGAAATAGGATGTGAAAACAAATCCTCAAAGCGGTCCACCTGAGATAGCATCAGACGTGCTCGCTGGGGTCCGATATCGGCCCATTTTTTTAGTGCGATGTAGGCAACTTCCTTATCCACGGGATTCAATTTGCGGGTCAAGGGTACGAGCCTGATTTATAAAGCGCTGCGCCTCTGCCTGTTGTCCAGCCATTTGGTAGATACGGCCCTTATCATAAAGTAAAAGCGCGTTATTGGGCATATACTCCAGGCCTTTCTCCAGGTAATTCATGGCAAAATTCAGTTTGCCGCGTTTAACCGCAAGTTCCTGATAAGCCAACTCATGGTAAAAATTCGTCATCAATTGCTGGTCAGGAGATCGGCGCTGCACGTATCCTAAAAACTCCATGAGATAAGGAATATGCGGTTTATCTTTTCCGACAAATACAAACACATCTAAGAGTGGAGGCAATTGCTGTTCGATTTTATAGATTTCACTAGCGACTCCCGCTTTCATTTTATAGGCATTGAAATATTTAAAGGTTCGGGTGTTTGAGTTTCCGTAGGAGGGGAATACGGACAATGATTTGTCAATCCAGTATTCGGACTTCTTCAGCGTTTCCAATTTCTCCTGTGGATCCGACATCGCCATGGCATCATTAAACAGTGCCGTTCCCATAAATAAAGTCGAGCGAGCAGAAGTGGGATAGTGTTCTACGGCAGAGGCATTTAAAGCGGTGTATGATCGCCAGTCCGGAAGGCGGTCGTACGTTTTGTAGGTATACCCCAGTAGAATGGCCGTCGTTATAAGACCTATGGTCCAGCGAGCCGAACGACTCGTAAGAAAATGATGTGCTCCACGGGAAAGGCCGTATGCTAAGAGTACACAAAAGCCTAAAGAGGAAATATAAATGAAACGTTCATTCATAAATGTTCCCACGGTAAAGAGCAAATTGGAGACAATACTGAAGGTGATGAAGTAAAACAGGATGGCAAATCCGTCCCAACGCTTTTTGGCCAATCCTGCCCAAAGTCCCCAAGTAAGGAGAGCCAAATGTAGGGCAAGAGAAATCCAGACTGCAGCATCTGAGAAGGTAGATATGGGTATAGCATAAGGATAGTAATCATGCACCAGCGGGTGAGGAAAAATCAGCAGGCCCAGGTATTTAAGCCAGGTATATAATACGGTGCCCAGATGTTCCTCCGTATTCAGTCCGCGAAAGGGGTTATTCAGAATATCGGTAATTTCCACGCCGGGATCTAAAAAGAATCCCAACACCTGATACCTGATAAGGAGGTAGGCCACTGTGCTTAATAGCAGAGGAGTTAAGATGTACAGCAGTTGTTTGCGTTTGGGCTGGCCAAACACATAGAGGGATAAAGGAATCACTGCTAAGAAGGTGATGGCATTCTCCTTTGCGAGGAGACCGGCAAAGAATAAAAGACTTAAGGCTGCGCTACCCAGTAAATGGGGCCGATTATAGAGCCTCAGAGCTAAAAACCAAGAACATATCGCAAAGAGAAAGGTCAGAATTTCATCCAGGCCTTTAATATTGGCGACAGCTTCAATATGAATCGGATGAAAAAGGAAGAGTAAGGCTGCCAAAAATGGCATCGAGAGCCAAATAGAGCTTTCCTTTCGCATAAGTTGGTGTCCCAATATCTTTAGAAGGAAGAATAACAAGCCGGCCGTCAAGCCATACAGGAACACATTCACCAGGTGATAGGGCAGCGTCGAATCGCCAAAAAACTCGTAGAGCACTGAAAAAACAAGTAAGGATAAGGGTCTGTAGCGGCCACCGGTGAGGAGGTTTTTCTGTTCGCCCTTAAAAAACCCTTGAAAGGAGTCAGATGTGAGATGATCCCACCAACCGGCTATCCCTTTTTGAGTATATATATTTTCAGTGATGACAATCTTGTCGTCAAGTATAAAGCTATCGGTGAGCGAAGTCCAGTATAGACCGAAAGCAAGGGCGACGAATATGGCTACTACCCCAATATTAGGAAGGCTTAGCGCAGGAAAAGTGAATTGATGCCTTTTCTTACTTTTGGAAGACTTCGATTTCTTTTTCCGCTTGGATCCAGATTTAGCCATATCAAATGAATTTATCGTAAAGATAAAAGATGTTGGCTAAATGTGCTGCCGGGGGCAAAAAAAGCGCCTGACGCCAGTCTGCTTTTTATCTCGGTGGAAATTTACTTCCCAAACGCCTTTTTCATAATCTCTTTCTGCTGCTGGTCATGCGCTCCTTTATAGCCCGTGGCGGGTGAGGCGCTGGCTTTGCGGGAAACGACTGAAATATCTTCCTGGTGCAGCCGCATGAAAACAAACTGCCAGGCGCCCATATTTTCAGGTTCTTCCTGAATCCAGTATCGCTCTGCTTTTTTATACACCTTCAGTAAGTCCGCGATCTGATCTTCCGGCCAGGGGTACAACTGCTCAACGCGAATGATGGCAACATCATCAATCTCATTTTCCTCCTGATATTCAAGCAGGTCGTAGTAAATTTTACCGGAACACATGAGGATTCGGCGTGCTTTTCCTTTCGCCTTTTTCGTTGAAAACTTCTCATCGTCAATGATTTCCTGAAAGCCTGTATCGCCCGTCAGTTCGCTCATCGGAGATACACACCGAGGGTGCCTTAAAAGAGACTTGGGAGACATCACAATGAGAGGCTTACGGAAGGGTCGAGCCAACTGGCGGCGCAGGGCGTGAAAGAAATTGGCCGGACTGGTGATATTCGCCACGGTGATATTGAATTCTGCTGAAGCATTCAAAAATCGCTCTAAGCGCGCACTCGAATGCTCAGGACCTTGACCTTCGTAACCGTGGGGTAATAACATGACCAGACCGCTCTGACGGCGCCACTTGCTCTCCGCGGCGGTGATATACTGATCAGTGATGACTTGCGCTCCATTGGCAAAATCGCCAAATTGAGCTTCCCAAAGGACCAGTACATCTGGAGTCGCCAAAGAATAGCCATATTCAAAACCGAGTACAGCAAATTCGGATAATAAAGAATTATAGATCTGAAACTCTCCCTGTTCCTCCTGAAGGTGATTCAACCAAATAAAAGCTTCGTCTTTCTTCTGATCGTGCATGACCGCGTGTCGGTGAGAAAACGTTCCTCGTTTTACATCCTGACCACTCATTCGAACGCTTTGCCCCTCCATCAGAATGGAGCCATAGGCCATCAGTTCACCCAATGCCCAATCGATCTGATCTTTATCGATCAGCTTCTTTTTTCCCTTTAATAGGCGTTTGACTTTGCTCAATGGCTTGATTTGTTCCTCAATATGGAGAAACTTATCCGCCATCAATTGAACCCTTTCTTTCTTGATCCCGGTTTTAGGAGAGGATGTAAAGGCCTCCGCTTTGGGATTCTTCTCCAACTTTCGCCAAGCCTCTTCGGGTGCCTGATATTCATACGGTAAAGGTTCTTCCTTCACTTCATCAAGCCGCGCTTGCAGGGTGTCCCAGAATTCGCTCTCCAAATCTTCAGCCAGTTGAGCTTCTACATCTCCCCGCTCCACGAGAAGTTTAGAATATACCTTACGGGGATCTTCGTGATTTTTGATGATGTCATACATATTGGGTTGGGTGAACTTTGGATCATCGCCTTCATTATGCCCGTGCTTTCGGTAGCATACCATGTCCACATAGACATCAATATTAAATTTCTGGCGAAATTCCAGGGCCAATTGAGTCACGAAAACCACGGCTTCCGGATCATCTCCATTCACGTGAAAAACGGGAGACTGGGTGAGTTTGGCTGCCGCCGTGCTGTAAGTAGATGATCGGGCATCGTCGAAGTCGGTGGTAAATCCAATCTGATTATTGATCACAAAATGAAAAGTCCCTCCGGTTTGATATCCGGGTAGTTTACTCATTTGAGCTGTTTCGTAAGCAACCCCTTGACCAGCAATGGCTGCATCTCCATGAATCAAAATGGGAAGCACCTGGTTTCCATCATTGTTATATAGAATATCAGTTTTTGCTCTTGAGAATCCTTGAACGACAGGGTCTACCGATTCGAGATGGGAAGGATTAGGAACTAATTTCAGGTCTATCTTTTCACCATTATCGGTCTCGACTTGAGAACTGAAACCCAGATGGTATTTCACGTCTCCATCGCCAAAACTCAAGTCGGGTACCGAGGTGCCTTCAAACTCAGAAAAAATTTGCTCGTAGGTTTTACCCATAATATTTGCCAGCACATTGAGTCGTCCTCGATGCGCCATACCGATGATCACCTCCTTTACGTTTTGAGAAGCGCCTGTATTTATAGCCGCATCTAATGCAGCAATAGCGGTTTCTCCGCCTTCCAAGCTAAATCTTTTCTGACCAATGTATTTGGTATGCAAGAATTTTTCAAATACTACCGCGCCGTTTAATTTTTTGAGAATGCGTTTCTTTGTATCAATAGAAAGACCAAAGTCGGACGCTTTCGATTGGTTTTCAATTTGATCGCGCAACCACATGCGCTGAGTCCGATCATTGATATGTGCATATTCAAAGCCAATATTACCGCAGTATACCTGCTCGAGATGCGCAATGATATCCTTGAGCGAAGCATCTTTCATTCCCAACTCTTTGCCCGCCTGGAAATGTTCTTCTAAGTCAGACTCCGATAAGCCATAATCAGCTAAATCGAGATGGGGGTGCCTATCCAGCCGCTCCCGAATGGGATTGGTCGTCGATAGCAGATGTCCGCGATCCCTGAATCCATGGATAATTGCCATAACGGCAAACTCCTTTTTGAGATCGGCCGTATCGGTTGCAGCTCCATTTTTATTAAATTCAAAACCATCAAAAAACAACCGCCAATCTTCGTCCACGCTATCTGGCGAATCTTTATACGATTGGTATAACTGATCTATATATTTGGAGTCGGCATTACTTATGAAAGAAAATGAAGCCATGTGTATTAGGGATTAATGTTTTGATGTGCTAATATCTGAGATTAAACTGTAACCAAGAAACAATTTGCATAAAAGTGTTCATTTGCAACCCCTGAAGTGGGCGAAGGTTTTATTTTGAAAGGAAAAACAAAAAAAGTGTTCAAAATATTGCCTGTATTCAGGAAATGCTTATTTTTGCCATCCGTTTGAAAAAATACGAATAAAG
>CAZVFU010000114.1:0-6214 GCA_964626595.1 uncultured Saprospiraceae bacterium | reverse complement strand
TCAAAGATATGAGCGCTGATGCGCTTTTTTTTCGTTTTTGGATTTTTGCCGTTTGCTTTTCGCTGTAAATCGACAACAATCATTGCAATAACGCTAAAGCACTACAGGCTCGGTGTTCTATTTACGTCATGAGTAACTCCTAATATGAATTCGAGTGAAATATTTTGATGAAAGTCAACCCTAAAACCAGCTTGAATTCCCAGCCCGTATCCTCCCTAATAAAATAAAACATTTGCATTCCCGTTTTATTTATCGTAATATTGCGATAAAGTAATAACAGAATCATGGGCACCACCAAAACACAAGTCTTTTCCCCCGGCGATAATGCCGTTGCAGCTACGGCGAAAGCCCTGGCGCATCCGGCGCGCGTGGCCATTTTGCGCTATTTAGTTCAACAAGCGTCTTGCGTCTGCGGAGATATCGTAGATGAAATTGGCCTGGCTCAGGCCACGGTTTCTCAACATCTCAAAGTGTTGAAAGAAGCGGGTTTTATTCAGGGTAATATTGAAGGCCCCCGGGTGTGCTATTGCATAGACCCCAAAGGCTGGGCACAGGGACGCGAGCGCATCGATTCGGTATTTAATCAACTCGAGGAAGCCTGCAAAAACGGTTAAGGCTCCTTTCAAAAACAAAACACAGATGAAAAACGAAAACAAACTCAAGGACATCGTCAAAGACAAATACGGACAATTAGTTGAAGACGACGCAGCGGGTTGCGGCAGTTGCTGCGGCCCGAGTGATTCCCGCAATAAAGTGTATAACATCATGATGGACGACTACTCAAGTACCGAAGGCTATCTGGCCGACGCGGATCTTGGCCTGGGCTGCGGTTTACCGACAGCCTTTGCCAAAATAAAGCCCGGCGATACGGTGATCGACCTCGGTTCCGGCGCCGGGAACGACTGCTTTGTTGCCCGTCATGAAACCGGGGCGGAGGGCAAAGTCATCGGCATTGACTTTACCCCGTCCATGATTCAAAAAGCCCGGAGTCACGCCGAGCGCCACGGATTCAATAATGTGGAATTTCGCGAAGGGGACATCGAAGATATGCCCGTCAACTCTAATGTTGCCGATGTGATGGTGAGCAATTGCGTGCTCAACCTCGTTCCTAACAAGAATCGCGTAATCTCCGAAATCTACCGCGTGTTGAAACCCGGTGGACACTTTAGTATTTCCGATATCGTCTTGCGCGGCGAGCTACCCAAATCATTGCAGGAAGATGCCGAAATGTACGCCGGCTGCGTAGCCGGTGCCATCCAGCAGAGCGAATATCTTGGCTTGATTGAGAAACAGGGTTTTCAAAACCTGAGTATCCAAAAAGAAAAACCTATTCAATTGCCTGAGGACGTGCTCACCGCCCATCTATCTCCAGAAGAGATGACTAGCTACGAATCGGCAGGTACCGGTATTTACAGCATTACTGTTTATGCGGAAAAACCTGCGGACGCTTCATCTACAAAAGAGGTCGATGAGGCTATACAACAAGAAACGGGCGGTTCTGGATGTTGTGGATAAAGTGGCTGTGTCCGTAAAAATAGCCGAAACAAACAGGTGCTATTCTAAACAAAAACTGCGCTGCGCATCGACGCGCAGCGCAGCAATGAACCCGGCAAATGGGAGGTAAAAGGTGAATCTAATCCGTCGGGGTCTACCCACTCCATTTTCCCGGAGGAAGAATCAAGTGGCTGTGGAAAGCCAACTGGCAGGGGTAGTTTGATTTCTCGCTTGTCATTTTTATCCGCTTCCAGCACTCAAAACAAGAAGGCAGCCCCAAAATCCAGTCTGTTGACGTAATAGTCAAAGGTATAGGTTGGTGAATCTACTTGCTGATACAAAATAGTTAAGCCTACGAATACGCGCAGGCCATTTTGACCGAAGTCTTTCTCGTACGCTGCCTGAAGACTCATTTTCAAAAACGGATTGGGTTCAAAATCCTCTGTATCTCTGTCAAAGCGGTTTGTCCTACCATAAAACCGATCTGTCTGGCGTCCATCAACAAGGCTTTTCTCATATTCCTTTTCCCACTCGAGGGTGTTGATGAAGTTAAATAGATAGGCTGTTTCCAGTCGCAGAGACAGCGCATTGGACTGCCATTGATACACCTTGCCTTCCAAACCCAAGCCCAGCGTCAGGTAGTGAGCCTGCACAGTAACATCGTGTTGTTGCCAGCTGATGCCCAACGACTCTATTGATTCTGTTCTACTGTGCCTCACTCGGTTTCTGTCGTAGCCCAGCATGATCAACCCGGTAAGGCTGCTATCCATAAAATTTCGCCGAATCGCTACATGTAGTCCCGGGCCCCAGAGATCAGATTGTTTCTCTATTTCACCTACAGCTGGGAATTCTACAGTATGAGGGATGTCTTCACGGTCATTGGTTGTAAACCCCATATGAGTTCCCACTTCCCAACTAAAGTGGGTTTGGGCGGCCACTTTTTCAATAAGGCCGTCAAATGGCAGTAGAAAAAGAAGAAGAGTCATTCCGATTCCCTTGAAGAGGGAGTGCCTGTGTGTGTCTTTTTTAATACATTCATTCAAGTTCATGATATCATAGTTTTTAAATTAATAATAGTTTTAAATAGGTAAATCAAAGATTTCCAGTCGCTGATCGCGGCCCAGTATGCACAGTCGCCCGCGCGAGTCGAAAAATACCGCTTCGTAGGGGGTGTCTATTTCTGCGATAGGATGTTCGACCAGTAATTTCTCAGTATATAGTTCCACCATAAGAATTCGATCGCGATAGGGGATGATGACGATATCCTCGGAAGGGTGTATCAGCGGAGGAGTGGTTACATCGGAGGGGAATTGTCTGGAAGATAGGACGCGTTCTCCGGTTTTTAGTTCAAAGGCATTCACGTAGTTGTCTTTCCAAATTAAAACGAAATCGCTGTCCACATTCCGAAGGCGGTCTAAGGCCTGAATATCAATTGTGCGCTCGCCCGTCTCCATAGAATAGGCCACTAATTGATCATTATAGAACCCATAGCTCAGGATGCCCTCGTGATAAATGAGAGCATATTCATTATGCATCTGCCCTCTGATGAAGTTCTCTCCATTTATATAATGGCTGTCAATTTCGAAAGTATTCGTATTTAAATAAGGGAAATAGGCACCGGCCTGTTCTCCGGATTCCAAATAGGGAAAAGGCAGAAAAAGTTTATTTTCTGAGGGGTCGTAAGGGAAGAGAGGGGGATAGCTTGGAAAAGGGTCAATATAAGGGTTTGACATGGTAGTGAGAAGCGTAGCTTCAGGTGTAGGGAAGTTCAACTGATACACATAGGCTTCATCTGCATCCCTATCGAAGGTATATATATATCCGAATCCGTTGACATAACTGTATCCCACCAGACGACCCTGATTGATGTCAAAATCTGTCATGGTAAAAGTCTGTTCAACGGAGCCACTTGCGGCATCTACAATCTTCCACATCTTACCCGTTGACACCATAATCTTGTCTTCTCTATCAAAGATGGAGATGTCCACTGCTTGTCTTCGTTGAATTCCAAAATCGCTTTCCGGAAGTGTCCAACGAACTTCCTGTTGATCCAGATCGATAGCTACGATTTGCTGTTTTATGCGAACGAACATTAGGGGTTGATCTCCCTCGTAGAAGTATGGGGCGAAGTCTATTTCTGTCCAAAGTGCTTCTATATTTATGTCAAGCTCTCCGACTTTTGAAAAGGAAAATTCTGGATAATCGGGCTCTTCTTCCGTAGGCAGTGTGCCTTCTTCTGTATTGCAGGCAGAGATAAACCACAAGGCTATGAAAACCCCAAAAAATCGCTGGGTAGAAAATGGCCAGGGAGGGATGAAAAAACAAAAACTTTTGTGATAAGTGCAACTTAGATGTTTCATGGTAATTAATTTTAATAAATGAAATAAAGGGTGCATAGCTTTTAAAAATCTAAGGTGTGTAGAAAAAGATTTCCTTTATCATCTGCCATGACGAAGCGGTTTTGTGCGTCAAAAAAGAAGCGTCTGGACCCCATGCTTCCAGACAAAAAATCGACCATAAGTTGGCCAGAATTCAGGTCGTAAATAGACAGGCGATCGGTCCGCGGAAAATAAAGGAGTGTTTCCATTGGATTGACGCCGGAGCTTTGTCTGGCCCAAAGGTCAGGAAAGGGTGTCGTAAATAACAACTCGCCTGAGGGAATATGATACAGATTTGCTTTTTCGTCGATAATTTGCAGCACGTGATTGTTCAGATACTGCTTCGATCCGCCGATGTTTTCCCAAATCATACGTTTCTCTTCTACGGAATACACATTCAAATGCGTGGTCCAGAAAGAGAGCCGTCCATTTTCATATTTGATGCGTCTATCCTGCTGAATGGCTTCCGGAAACCGCACTGGAATCACTTCGCTCTTTACTTCCCCTGTTTTTAAGTTTATAAAAAAGGCATGTGGGCCGAATTCGTATGCTGGGTGGTCGTGTATAAAAAGGGGAAACAGGAGCTGATTTTTTGAAGGGTCGTAGCCGATTTCCTGAGGCATTGAGGAAGGATTGAAAAAATTGCTGTAAAATTTGGAATCTTTTTCTTGCGCCATTGAAAAGAGGACCTCGATTTTCGTTTCATCCGGGCGGTGTTCGAATAGCTGAAAACGATACATGGAATCATTGGGGAAGTCTATATTTAACGTATAGATCTTATCATTTACGGCACTCATGGCAAGGATATCTCCACTGTCTTCCCCTTCCTCCCACAAGTTCAACTCTTCGAGCAATTCTCCGGTGGAGCTACTTATGCGTGTAAGTTGATTACCGAATCCAACTAAGAGGTCATCTTTATAGTCATATATAAATGCGTGGTGGGTTCCGAGTCCTTCACGGCTCCGTTTCCATAAAACCGAGTAATCGTCGGGGTCTGCAGCTATCATGCTTTCAGTCCCCTGTATAATCCGCAAATTTTTATCCCCTTTATAGCTACCCACGTCTAAAATGCGTTCGGACACTCCAATGTCAATCTGGTCCGTTCGATACTGGCTTAAGGCTCCGTGTAAAGGTTCTTCCTCAAATTCGGGATAGAGGTCGTCGAAAGAGAAGGGTTCGCGTTCCACACAGGAAGGCAAAGTAAATAAGAAAATTAATAGAATTGCGGCTAAGGCTCTCATAACAAAATTTAATATGTAATAAAATATAAACTAAAATACATAATTATTTCTTTTTGATCAATAGGTCCGTTGTGAAAAAAATATAAAATGTCGGCTACGCGACAAAAAGGATCAGAAGTCAAAAAAGATGCGGGATTGTGGCCATGAATGTAAGGGCTTTACATGGGTAAGGTTCTATGTCCTGGAGGCAGGAAACGTCCATCGATCTAAATCGAATCGAAAATGGAGACGGCCTATTTATAGGCCATGATTGGTAGACATATATTTTTTCCTATGGAGCAGGAAACAGAATAGGGAGTCCTAATCTGGCTTTGGATTATATAAGATCAAGATTTGAATAAGCACCGCGATCAGAACTAAAAATATGATTTCTATTTGTGTGAATAGATCGATGGTTTCCATAGCCCGGTTGCTTCTTTTCATTTCCCTTCGCCCCTCCTTGAGTTGCACTTTTGATAGGTCGTTCAAATTTTGGACCACCTGATTTAAGGTAGAAAGTAACTCTTCGTTTCCTTCAGAAGCAAGTTCGCCTTCCTGTTTTTCCTCTAATGATAATTTTTCGAGGTTTATTTTGAGTTCATTAAATATTTTCTCCTCCTCATTGGTCAGTTTTGTTCCCTCATACTTTTCTATTAAAGGCTGTATTTCCCGATTGATGCTGTCATTTTTCCCCTTAAAAAAGGCTGCGTCACGGCTAGCGAGGGCCATTTCTTTTTGCTTGACCAATAAGGACATTTCAAATATCAAATCACTCGCCACAATTCTATCCTCGTATATGGTTACGATGGAGCTTCGTATTTGCTTGAAGTTGTTTTTGTCTATAATATTCGTCGCAAGTACGATAAAGAAAACCAGCAATACGCCTGAAATCCATTTGATTTTGTTGAATACACTCATACTTCGCTTTTCATTTTACTTTTTTTTCCAAACTACCTAAAGATAGTATTTATAGTACAAAGGAGACGTAGCCCACAGTTTTCAGCGGGATTTCGAATCACAGTGCACTTCTCAAAGTGCAACGTCTCTACTAAACGGTATAACAACAAACAGCGAAGAGATACAAAAACCGCCGATAAACGACATTTAAAAAGTGGGTAAGCG
>CAZVFU010000113.1:0-6545 GCA_964626595.1 uncultured Saprospiraceae bacterium | reverse complement strand
GCAGCCGTACGGATACAGGCTGGCCGACCCGAACATACAAGCGGATAGCCCGACCGCGCCGGGTTCACCCGCGCGGGCTCGGCCGAATACCAAATACCAATTACCCTGAAAAATGAACCGGACAGCTCATAATTGCGAATCGTTTGAGGGCTTTGCCGCTGAGATTTCGTACCTTTTGGATTCATTTATAATATAGGCTTATGTTGTATGTATACAAGGCTTCGGCGGGATCGGGTAAAACGTATAGGCTGACGCGCAGGTATCTGGAAATCTGTTTTCAACATCCGGATGACCCTGCCTATTTTCGGCATATCCTGACGATGACATTTACGAATGCGGCGACGGCGGAAATGAAGAGTCGGATTCTTGATGAACTGAAAAAGCTGGCTTTTCAGCCGGATCAGGCGGAACATTTGGGGTTCCTCATGCGTGAAACGGAGCGCTCGAAAAGTAGTATTTCGCAATTGGCGGAGCTCATTCTGCGGCAAATGATGGAGCGTTATTCCTCATTCTCGGTGACGACCATCGACAGCTTTTTTCAAACGGTGCTCCGGCTGTTTACACGGGAACTGGATATCAAAGCGGGCTATCAGGTGGAACTGAATACGGATGCGGTGCTGGATAAAGCGGTGGATGCCTTTCTCGATGATATTGAGTCGGGTAGTCAGGGCATGTATTGGATCGAAGCTGTGCTAAATAAGCGTTGGGAAGCGGGAAAGAGCAATTCGTTTCGCGGGGAGCTGCTGGGGCTGGGACGGGAACTTTTCTCTGAAGGAATTTATGAAAAGCTGGCGTATATCCCCAGCGAGTCTCTGCCGGACATTCGAAATCAAATCATCAAACGCAAAACGGAACTGGAAGAGGCGCATCAATCCATTCTGGACCGGGCGGGGGAAGTGTTGAAAAAGCAGGGCTTGGAACCGGAATCTTTTAAGGGGAAAAGCCGGTCTAAAGCGCGAACCTGGCTGGTGACCTATGACAATATCGATAAAATTGCAGGCGATATGGACGGCGCCTTGCGCAAGCTTTCCTCAGCGCTTCATGTGGAGGAGGAGTGGATTAAGGACTCTACCAGAGGGGGCGAGCGTCAGGAATTGTTGACGGCCTTTGAAAAGTTGCAGCCCCTGCTGGAAGAGACTATCGATTTTATTCTGAATCGACTTCCGATCTATCAGTCCTTCAAAAGCATGAGTGATAATATCGAATCTTTTGCCTTTTTGAGTTTGCTGGATACTTATGTGCAACAATACTGCGATGAAAATCAGCGCGTCCTCATCTCCGAAACGACGGAACTGCTGCGGAAGGTGATCGACTATCAAATGTTGCCATTTTTCTACGAGCGTCTGGGGGAACGCTATGACCATATTCTGTTGGACGAATTTCAGGACACCTCGTCTTCGCAATGGGAGAATCTCGAGGTGCTGGTCGATAATGCGGTGGCTCAGGCGGGAGGCTCGGCTCTTATCGTGGGGGATGTGAAACAGGCGATTTATCGCTGGCGAAATGGCGAATGGTCTATCCTTCAATCTCAGCTCAAGGAGAAATACGATCCGGAAGATAAATATGAAGAAGAGAACCTGAGTGAGAATTGGCGGAGCTCGAAGGAAATTGTAGACTTCAATAATCAGATGTACAGAGAGTTGCCTCAACTTATTGCCAAAGCGTACCAGGATGAATATCAATTTAATTCGGAAGGTGGGGCCTTGCTTCCGGAGATTCTCGAGCACGTCTATCAGGGAGCCAGTCAGAATATAGATGAAGCGATACTCGAGAAAAGGCGTGGGGGGTATGTTTATTTAGATTTTTTCCTGAAGGGGATAAAGGACTCAGTGAAGCAATTTGGCGTTTCGGAGGAGATGGAAAAAGCGGATCAAGAGGAGGCCATGTTTGAGCAGCTTCGAAAAACCGTCTCGCAGGCTCAGGATCGAGGGTTTCGGCGGCGGGATATTTGTATTTTGGTGCGGAAAAAGAATGAGAGTGCCGAGGTAGCCAGGCGTTTGCTGGCCTGGCAGGGAGAAGAGGATGGAGATCAGTTTAAATTTGCTTCGCCTGAGGTGGTGCGTCTGGACCAGTCGTTTTCTGTGCAATTGATTATGGCTTTTTTCCAGTTGATGATGAATCCATCTGAAAAGGTAGCGCGAGCGGAATGGCAGCAAGCACGGGCGTATTTAGAAGGGGATGCTGCGCATTCCGAGGCTGCTCAGTCCGAGCGGGAAGATCTGGAGACCTTGCTCGCGCAAGCTCATAGCCAGAGTTTGTGGGAAATTGCAGAAGAACTCATCACCTTATACCATTTGGGCGGCCATAGCGGCGAAATCCCTTTTTTGCAGGAATTTCAGGATCAATTGTTAGAATTTTCGGCCTCGGAAGGAGGGCACGTTCGCGAATGGCTCAACTACTGGGAAGACCATCGCATTTATGCCCAATCGGTCCTCCTGCCGGAAGAGCAGGATGCGATTCGCCTGATGACCATTCACAAATCAAAAGGAAAAGAGTTTCCCGTGCTGATTGTACCCTATGTAAACTGGGGCTTAAATATCTTGCAGGAGGCCGGAAATAAAACAGAGACTTTGTGGGTCGACGACCTGGACCTGGACGGACTACAATTGCCTACCTTTCCCGTCAATTTTGATAAGCGACTTTGGGTGAGTTCCTTGAGTCACGTTTTCCAAAAGGAATTGGTGGAGCAGTTGCTGGATGCGCTGAACCTGCTTTACGTGGCCACCACCCGTGCAAAAAATGAACTCTACCTTTTTGCTATGGATATTCACCCGACAGACATGAAGTCCGTGGGTGATGCCCTGTTTCACAGTTCCTTTGTTCAGAACCTCATCGGCACGAGTCCCACAGATCCCGAGCTGGGTCGATTTACGCATCGGCTGGGTCACCCAGTCACTATTGAGTCTGGCGAGGCTAGCCCGGTGAATCCGGAATCACTGCATACCTATCCGGCCGGCACGCGGCTGCCCTCGCTGTCCGCTCGACTGTCGCGAGTAGAAATGGGGGAAGAGGAACTGTCACCGCTCAGTCGGGGTAGTCTACTTCACAGTATTATGGAACAGGTGTTCTCAGAGGCCGATTTGAATAAAAACTTAACTCGCGCGGTGGAATCCGGCCAGATTAGCCGTGCAGAGGAAGCGGACATTCGCGCAGACCTACTGGCTTTGATTCAGGATCCCAAGATCGGCCCCTTACTGCAAAAGAAGTCAAACTATCTGGCCGAACGTGCCATCCTCTTGCCCGATGGGAGTATGCAGCGTCCGGACCGGGTGCTGATCGATGACGAGCACGTCTGGGTCATTGACTTTAAGAGTGGAAAGAAATACTCTTCTCATCAACGGCAGGTGCAATCTTACATGCATACCTTGCAGGAAATGCAGGCCTTGCCGGTGAAGGGTTATTTGATTTATATGGACGAACAGGAGCTGGTTCCGGTTCAGGCACAATTAAATTTATAAGGCATGACATCTACTTTTTTACAACATACGGCCAGGTACTTGAGAGAAAAACACGGTGGCGATTATCGCCGGGTACTTATACTCACACCCAATCGCCGGGCCGGTTTATTTTTACAAAAGGATTTACAGGCGCTGTCCGACAAGCCGATTTGGGCGCCAGTCATGATGACCATGGATGAGTGGGTGCGGCACCATAGTGCACTCGTGGAGGCGGACCGATTGAGTTGTATTTATGCTTTGTATGAAATTTGGAATGCTTATTTCGACACCCGTGAGCCCTTTGAAAATTTCTATTTCTGGGGCCAGCGGCTGCTGGATGATTTTGATCAGATTGACAAGTATCTCGTCTCTGTCGAGAAACTGTTTTCGAATTTGTCGGATGAAAAAAAGATTGAAGAGCAGTTTTCCGGTTGGAAAGAGGAGCTACTCGACTATTTACGCCAATTTTGGTCGAGTTTGCCGGAGGGCTCAGAAAATACCCACGACAGCCTCTCGCTTTTTTACAATCTATGGGCGGCGCTACCGACCTTAAAAGAGCAGCTCGACAAGCGACTGGCAACACAGGGCACAGCCTACAGCGGTCAGATGTATCGACAACTGGCCGAAAATCTCGATTTTGACTCCGACTGGGCCGATTTTGAGATCTATTTTGTCGGATTTAATCGCCTCAATCGCTGCGAGCAACGCATTATGGATAAGCTCAAGGAAACGCATGGAGCCGAGGCGATTTGGAATGTGGAGAACAACCTGATTCCCAGAGGCGCCTATCACAATGCCGGCATGTATTTGCGGGGTATTCGCGACGGAGTGGACGGGGATCACGTATTCACCCATGACTGGAGTCAGCAGCAGAAGTCTGTGTCGCTTATGGGCATGCAGAAAAAAGTAGCTCAAGCTAAATGGATTGGCGAACAGCTGGAGAGCCGGCCGGAAACAGCCCCCCAAACCATGATTGTGCTACCCGATGAGCAAATGTTGCTGCCTCTCTTGAGTGCCCTGCCCGCATCCATTCAGGAAGTGAATGTTTCTATGGGGGTTTCTCTTAGCGAGACACCGGCACTCAGCCTGCTCTCAGCCTTTTTAGAACTCCATCAGAACTACGATTCCGGGCTGGCGGTTTATCGAACGGAAGACGTCCAGCGGCTTATCGAACATCCCTACATGCCGCCGGCATCAGCACTGAATTATAATCACGCCCGCATGCGCTCTGAGACATTGGCTGATGACGCGCCCCATTCGCTCAGGCCTTTCTTTGAGCCCTTGTCTCCGGATCAACCTGCGGCTCTATTCGATCAATTATTGGAGGGGCTGGCGAATTTGCACGCGTATCACGAAGCGCGCACGGATACTTCGGTAGGTCTGGCCGAATACATCTCCGAAGTGCTGGTTTTTACGCATCAGCGCATCCAAAAACTGGCTGACATCTATCGCACGCAATCCATGAAGCTGGAGATTGACGCCTTGCGCCAACTTGTTCGCGACTATTTCCGCAACGCCCGCATTCCTTTCCAGGGCGAGCCGCTGAAGGGATTGCAAATTCTCGGACCCCTTGAAGCCCGAAATCTCGATTTTCCGAACTTGTTTGTTCCCAATTTAAATGAAGGGGTTATGCCGCGCGGGGGTGATACCTCGCTTATCCCTTTCCACTTGAAAAAAGCCTTTGGCATACCTGTCGTGGATGATGAAGTCGCCGAGTCGGCCTATTATTTTTTCATGGCGCTTTCACGGGCTGAGGATGTCCATCTCATGTACAATGAAAGTATGGATGTGCTGGGCGCACGGGAGATCAGCCGCTTTGCCCAAAGCCTCGAACTATTTACCCCCGCCAATTGGACATTGAGAAAGAGTTTGCAGGTGCAGGAAGTGCAGCCCATCACACAGAAAGCCATTGAAATCGAGAAAACGCCGGAGATTCTGGCGGCCATACGGGCCGATTTGCAGAAAGGCCTTTCGCCTTCCAAGTTAAACACCATTCTCAGTTGCCATTTAAAATACTATCGCCATTATATTTCGCGCATCAAAGAGGAAATGCAGACCGACCGATCGTATTCTCCGCTGAATATTGGTAACCTTCTGCACAAACTTATGGAGGAGCTGTATAAGCCTCACGAGAAGAAAACAGTGGACGCGGAAATCATCGACCAATTGCAATCGGCTATCGAGCCCACACTTCGGAAGATGATGATGACCGAACTTCAGGTCGATGCCGACCAGTTGGAGCGGGGCGAGTTGCTATTGCTTTTTCACTACGTAAAACAAGGGGCTGGGCATATTTTGGCTTATGACAAGAAAATTGCCCCTTTTGTCATGGACGAACACGAGAAAGAAATTGATGGATTGTCCATTCCCATGGAGATAGAAGGGCTGGATTCGATAAAGATTAATGGAAAAATAGATCGCGTTGACATCCACCAGGGATACTATCGCTTTTCCGATTACAAGACCGGCATTTCCGGGCTCAACAACAAAAAAGCGGCAGAAATCAAGCCATTTTCCAAAATGATGGAACCCGGGCAGAAGGACTATCACAGCTTAGCCATTCAGCTGGGATTATATGCATGGGCGCATCACGAATCCGGCCTGCTTCAGGACCGCAGCGGCATTCAGATCAGCCACTATGTTGTCCCTGAAATGCACGATCCACAGACCTACGATCACCGATTTAAATTCAATAATTCAGATCCCTTGGACAGCCTGAACGAGCAGTATGACGATATTCGCGAGGGGCTGACCGCCGCTTTGGAACCCTTACTCGACCCCAATCAGCCTATCGTTCAAACGCCTCATACCCAATCCTGCGCCTATTGTCCATTTAAGCAATTGTGCAAGCGACAAGATAGCGGGTATTTTTAGGGGTACTATTTTTTTGGGGCCTACCCCCGAGGTGCCGCCGATGGGCGGCGCTCGAGGGTCGCTACGTTTCGCCACTCGTTATTCACTCGGCCCTGCGCGCGCCCGATTAGGCGCGCTGGGTCTCTCCCGCCGCTGGCGAGAGATGGCTCCACATCGCTAGTCCGGAAGATTCTTTTTTCTAATCGACTAAAGTCACACTACCCGCGAACACTTCGGTTTCGCCATCGGGATAAC
>CAZVFU010000112.1:0-6556 GCA_964626595.1 uncultured Saprospiraceae bacterium | reverse complement strand
AATGGGTGACGACCGCAGGGAGGAAGACCGATCCGCCGGCAGGCGGAGAAGGGCCGAGCGAATAGAGAGCCCTGGAGCATAGCGCCGGCTCACCCGGGTGAGCCGGGATGCCCAACAAATCAGTATTCTAAGCCCGCAAATTTCTATTCGGGTTCAGCAAAGAAATGATCCACACTAAGGCTGAGAAAGCCGGGCGGCGAGACCTATGGATGAGATCGTAAGCGCTTAAAAAGATAAAAAGCTGTGCGACGACTCCTGAACATTTCTCCCTCACATTTTATTTCCATTATAGGCGAAATTGTGATAGTTTTTATACCTTAATCCACGCCATTGGAGCACGAACCTAAAATCTTACCATATCTACACTAGATGTATTCGACATAAGTCCTCCCCAAAGCTCTTCGCAGTCGCTGCATGGGGCTCGCTCGGATTTCTACTCATACTCCTTTGGGTACCCGCCTGTACGCCAAAAATCACCCCTATCGCTCCGCCGATAGAAGAACCTGAGGTCTTTTCGACGAACCAGGGCGACACGCTCATCGACCAGTGGTGGAAAAGCTTCAAGGACGACCAACTCAACCAATTGATGGATAGCGCTTTTGCGAATAATATGGATCTGAATAATCTGTATCAGCAAATTGTAGCTGCAGAGGCGGTGCGTACGTCGGAATCCACCTTTTTACTGCCGGACATTGACGCGGGGGCTCAAACGGCTATCAGTCGACCAGAACCGGATTTTGCCGGTGGGGAAAATACGCAACTGGGGGCGTCCGCGAGCTATGAAGTTGATCTGTGGGGTCGCATCCGAGCGGGTGTGCAGGCCGCTGACTTCCGTATCCGGGGCAATTATTACGACTACAAAGCTGCTGCCATGACTTTGAGTGCGAATGTGACGCGACTGTGGTTTCGATTATTGGTGATCCAGGACCAGCTCGAATTGATCAACCAGCAAGTGGCCACGAATCGGGAAGTGATCAAGTTGATCAAGGCGCGCTTTGGGGCAGGCCAGGTGAAAGGGGTGGATGTCCTGCGCCAGGAACAGTTATTAGAGCAAAGCAAGAGCCTGAAATATCAATTTGAAGCAGATCTGGCCCAAACGCGAAACCAATTGGCAGTGCTATTGGGTCAGGCTCCGCAGAATTTCGATCTACCCAAAGCCGACAGTTTGCCCACCATGCCGCCCCCGCCGGCCGCCGGTATGCCGCTGGATTTGATTCGCCGCCGTCCGGATGTGCAAAGAGATTACAACTTTTTAATGGCGGCTGACCGGGATATGGCGGTGGCGGTGCGCAACAAATTTCCTCGATTATCGCTGAACCTCTCCACCCAGGCGCGATCGAACAATTACAACGAACTCTTCAGTGGCTGGGCCTACACGCTCGGCGCCGATATCTTCGCGCCCCTGCTCTATTGGGGACGACTTCGCGCTGAAGTGGATCGCACGGAAGCAGTGAAAAAGCAACAGCTTTACACCTATGGACAAACGGTGCTGAATGCTTTTCGGGAAGTCGAAAGTGCCCTGATCAACGAGGAACGCCAAAACAAACAAATAGAGGTGCTTCGGCGACGATTGGAAATGGCTCAGCAAACCAATAAACAGTTGCGCACGGAGTTTATTTATGGCTTTAGCCAATATTTGGATGTTCTACTGGCGCAGGATCAAGAACAGGAACTGCAACGAAACCTCTTAGAGGCGGTGCAGGAACAGTACGAAATCAGAATTGCTCTGTATCGGGCGCTGGCCGGTGACTTTGAACTGCCCCCGCCCCATGCGGAAGCAAATAAAACGCAGAACCAAAATGAGTAATAAAAAAATAGCCCTGATTTGTGGACTCATCTTTTTGGCGGCCCTTGCTATTGTGGTGCTGATTTACTCTTCAGAGCCCACAGCGCAAAGTGAAGGCGCTACCAAAAAAACGGCCATGCTCGTCAGCGTGGAGCAGGTGGAGAGAGGCACATTCACGCCGCGGTTTCAAGCGACCGGGTCGGTAGTCGCTGTTGAAGACATCCAATTAAATGCCCGGGTGAGTGGGCAAGTCATTCGGCGGAATCCGGCCTTTGTCCCGGGGGGAAGGGTGAAAAAAGGTACAGAGCTCTTGAAAATAGACCCTTCGGATTATCTGAATGAAATCGAACTGCGGAAAAGCGAACTCATGCAGGCCAAAACCGATTTGGAAGTAGAGTTAGGGAGACAGAATATAGCCAAACAGGATCTCAAACTGATCGGTAGCGATTCGTTGACGCAGGATCAGCGGGATCTGGTGTTGCGCAAACCTCAGTTCTCGGCTGTGCAAGCGCGGATCAAGGCCGCCGAAGCGGCGCTATCGCAAGCGCAATTGAATTTAGAGCGGACATCGGTAGTCGCGCCCTTTGATGCCCAGATTATTTCACAAATGGTTTCTCTGGGATCGCAACTCAATCCGGGCGACAACCTGGGCCGCTTAGTGGGCTTAGACCAATACTGGGTGGAAGTGAGCTTGCCGGTAAAGAAGTTGAAATGGCTGAGCTTTCCCACGAATCATCGGGAAAGAGGAGCCGAAGTGACGATAAAAAACACCTCCGATTGGGAAGAAGGGGATCACCGCATCGGATATCTGGCGAATCGCGTCGGCGCCCTGGACCCCCAAAGTCGATTAGCCCGCTTGTTGATCAAAGCCCCCGACCCCTTAAACCTGGCCAATAAAGACCAACCGGAGTTGTTGATCGGCAGTTTTGTAGAAGTAGAGATCGAAGGAAATCCCATCGAAGAGGTCGTTCGCCTCAACCGCGATTATTTGCGTACCAATCAAACGGTTTGGGTGATGGAAAATGAAAAACTGAGCATCAAAAAGGTAAAAGTAGACTTGATGGATGCCCATTCCGCCTACATTTCCGAAGGCCTGCAAGACGGTGCCAAAGTACTCACGACCAATATCAGCACGGTGACGGAAGGGATTCCGCTGCGAACGGAAGCCACAAATGACAAGGAACAGTAATGGAAAAGCCTCAAAACCAGAAATCCAATAAACGCACGGGTATGATTGAGTTCATGGCCCGAAATTCGGTGGCTTCCAACCTGCTCATGCTCCTCCTCCTCGTGGGTGGGGTGTACACTATGTACAATATTCAGAAAGAGGTTTTCCCTCAGTTTCAATTGGACTTTGTCAATGTAAGCGTTACCTATCCCGGTTCTTCACCCGAAGAAGTGGAGCAGGGCATTCTCATGCCGGTGGAAGAGTCCGTGCGGGGCATTCAGGGCATAAAAGAAATCGTTTCCACGGCCCGGGAGGGTTCCGGAGAAGTGAGTATTGAACTTATTGCGGGTACCGACCGAATGAAAGCCTTTCAGGACATTGATCAGGCCGTCACCCGGATTCGCACCTTTCCCGACGATATAGAAGAACCGGAGGTAGTGTTGCAAGATCGGCAACGGGATGTGATGGAAATTTCGCTGTATGGAAATGCCGATATCTGGACCTTGCGAAAAGTAGGCGATCGATTGCGCAATCAGCTATTGTCGCAGCCCATGATCACGCAGGTGGCGCTGGATAATGTGCCCGATTTCGAAACGCGAATAGAAATCTCGTCCAATACCCTGCGCAAATATGGTCTCACCTTAGGTCAGGTGGCCGATTTGATCCAGGAGAATAGTCAGGACGTGCCGGCGGGCGCAGTAGAAACCCAATCTGGCGAGATTTTGCTGCGAATGAAGGAACGCAAACAATGGGCGGATGAGTTCGGAAACATCACCATTGCCACCTCCGCCTCTGGCGCCCAGGTAAAACTGGCGGATATTGCCGAGATTACCGATGACTTTGTAGAATCCGGATTTCACGGCCAATTTAATCAGCAAACGGCCATCGGCATGGAAATTTTTCGCGTGGGTGACCAATCGCCGCTCGACATCGAAGATGTGGTGAACGAGGTGATGACCAACTTTCAACTTCCGCCGGGCATAAACTACCGCATCGATAGCAACCGCGCCGATGATTATCGCGAACGACTCTCCCTTCTGACTGAAAATGGCGTGCTGGCCATCTTCATCGTGATGTTTATCCTATCCTTGTTTTTGGAGTATCGACTCGCTTTTTGGGTGATGATGGGCATGGTCATTTCCTTTGTTGGCGGAGTGATTATCCTGCCTTTGATCGGCGTAAGTATTAACATGATCTCCATGTTTGGCTTTCTAGTCGTGCTGGGGATTGTAGTAGATGACGCCATCGTCGTCGGTGAAAACGTCTTTGAGTATCGCCAACAAGGCATGTCCCCCATGAAAGCGGCCATAGAGGGAGCCAAAAGTGTGAGTCGACCCGTCTTCTTTAGTATTATTACCACGATTATCGCCTTCATTCCTTTACTCCTGCTTCCCGGCGAAACCGGAAAGTTTTGGCAGCCCCTGCCGGCAGTGGTCATTGTCATTCTCGCGCTCTCGCTCATCGAGGCCCTTTTTATATTACCGGCGCATTTGGGACACCTCAAGAACAAAGAGAAAAAAGGCCTGGTGCTGAAGCTCGATAATCTCCAAAAGCGCTTTGCCAAAGGGTTTGAGCATCTGGTGAATCGCTATTACCGGCCCTTTCTGAATTTTTGCCTGAAATTTAAGTATATCACCCTCAGCATTGCCATTTCTTTGCTTCTGATCGTGGGCGGGTATGGCTATAGCGACCATATGGGTATGATTTTAATGCCTGAAGTCGCCGCCGATGAGATCGAGGCTGGGATCCGCTTGCCGGTGGGAACCACCATAGACCAGGCGGCAAAAGTGGCGGAAGAAGTGACGGCCTCCACTCAAAAAATGTTTGACGAACATAATTTGTACGAAGTAGCGGAGGGCATTAAGACCAACGTCAGAGGACAAAGTTTTATCGATGTAGAAATTGTCATGCGACCGCCGGATGAGCGCGATATGTCGGCCCGGGAAGTCATTGCCCTATGGCGCGATAACATTGGCGATATCCGCGGAGTAGATCAGATCACCTTTGAAGCGGAGCGCGGCCCCGGCGGCTACCGGCAAGATATTTCCGTCGATCTCAGCCACTCCGACATCAATGTGTTGGAACGGGCCAGCACGGCATTTGTGGAACGAATGGATGCCTTTGAAAACACCCGGGATGTGAGCGATAACTACAATCGCGGCAAGCAGCAACTCGATTTTGAACTGCTTCCGGCCGGACGCAATCTCGGCCTGACGGCCAATCAAGTTGGGCGTCAAGTCCGAAATGCCTTTTTTGGCGCCCTGGCCATGCGTCAGTTGCGGGGCAATAACGAAGTCGAAATTCGGGTCAAACTCCCCCGTGAAGAGCGCAAAGACATTCGGAATTTGGAAGAATTCATTATTCGCACGTCCGACGGGGTAGAAGTTCCTCTGCTGGATGTCGTACAAGTTAAGGAACGAGAGGCCTTCACTTCCATTAATCGGCGGAATGGTCGGCGCATCGTATCCGTGGGCATGGATGTGGAGCCCAGCAATAAAGTCAATCAGGTGATTGCCCGCATAAATGGGGAAGTGCTGCCCCAGCTGCGGGCAGATTTTCCCGGCTTAACCTGGAGTTTCGAGGGCAGCCAGGCAGAGATGCGCGAGTCGACCGCTTCACTTTGGGGCACCTTTTCCATGGCCCTGCTCATTATTTACGTCTTACTGGCCTTGGCTTTTAATAATTACACCCAGCCGCTGATTGTGATGTTTGCCATCCCTTTTGGTGTCGTAGGAGCGGTCATTGGCCATATTTTGTTGGGGTACGACCTCTCTTTGGTCAGCCTGATGGGGATGATTGCGCTCGCCGGAGTGGTCGTCAACGATTCCCTGATCATGGTCGATTACGCTAATGGCATACGAAATAAGTACAGCGCCTTTAAAGCCATTCACGAAGCCGGATTGCGCCGGTTTCGCCCGATAATTTTGACCACCCTCACCACATTTGGCGGCCTGACCCCGATTATTTTAGAGCGTTCCAGTCAGGCCTTTTACATCATACCCATGGCGATTTCTTTGGGCTTTGGCATCGTGTTTGCGACCGCTATTATTTTGGTCATCGTCCCCTGCTTGTACCTCGTCCTTGAAAATGTGAAAGCCTTTTTTGCAGACCCCTCCCCACCTCCCGAAAATCTCTCCCCTTCACCCGAGTCGGCAGAATAAGACCCCATTCTATCCCTGTTTGATTTTCTAAGGCCCCTTTTTTTTGGCCGGCACCGCACCCGCTGTATGCGGTCGCGGTCGGGCTATCCGCTTGTAGTGCGCACACCCCGTGCGGGCCGTCCTAAAGCTGCGGAGTCTGTAGCAGCCTATCCTCGCTAAGGTCGGGCCACACACGGGTCGCACGCCCTATCGCTGCTATCCCTGCCGGGAAGCTGGGGGAAGGATTGAAAATAATGGCCGCGGTTGTAAATAGGATTAAAGAAGCCCACGTCAAAGGAGTGCCCAGCGCGCAGGCATATTTTCCATCCCGGGCCACCGCAGTGGCTGTTGAGGGCTTTTCTCGCATTTTTATCTCTTCCTACGGTTTCCAAAAAAGAAATCCGAGTCTATCACCAGTGATAGACGGCGCGACTCTTCGGCAGGCTCACCTCGACTCCGCTC
>CAZVFU010000111.1:0-6577 GCA_964626595.1 uncultured Saprospiraceae bacterium | reverse complement strand
ATCCGGAAGAGAATGTGATCTACTCCTGGCAAGGTCCTGAGGTGGCTTCCACAGGTCTTAGCGTCAATGTATTCCGAGCAGGAGAGGTATCCTTAATTGCATTGGATACGATAAGTTTTTGCGCTGATACTACGAGTATTGATTTAGAAAATTTTGATGATTTCCCTCAAATAGAAATTGAGCCGCCTGGCACGCTTAATTGTTTAGATTCGACAGTATTACTTGATGCTTCTGAGTCCTTTTTTGCTTCCGGAATTGAGTATGAATGGTTTGATCAAGCCAATAATTCGATTGCAATAGACACCAATCAAATTCTTGCCCGTGAGTCGGGTTGGTATGTGTTTAGGTCGACAGACACTGGTAATGATTGCGTAAATGAAGATTCTGTTTTTGTCAGTGAAAACTTTGCTGAACTTACTCCGCGTATTGGGGGGGATACTGAACTGCCATGTGGTGTTTCGGAGGGAACACTTACCGCTGAAACTGATAGTGGCCTTGAACCACTGACCTTTTCATGGTCATCTCAGGAAGGTCAGATAACTTCTAATCCTTCAGAAAGGGAAATTGATTTCCTCGGGTCGGGCATTTATGAGCTTGAAGTGGTCCATCCGGAGTCATTTTGCCCGAGTTCCACTTCGGTAAATGTATCTGCTTCCGGTGACCTTTCGCTGGGAAATATCCTTGTAGACAGTATCATTTGTTTTGGTGATGAAGGGCGCATTCAAGTAGAAAGTGTGGAGGGTACGCCGCCTATCGAATTGCGTTTGAATGATAATTTGATCGAGATCGGAGAGTGGATACCCAATTTGCCTGCTGGAGAATATATAATAGAGGCTGAAGACGCGAATGGCTGCCGGGCAGAGACGCGGGTGACTTTGGCTGAGGGTGTTCCCATCGAGATCAGTTTGGAGCCATTGAGTGCGAATGTTGATGAAGGGGAGACCGTAAGGGTAGAAGTTCAGACGAATTTAGAAGAGGATGAGATCGCAAGTGTTCTCTGGGCTCCGCCGACGAATTTAAGTTGTTCGGATTGCCTGAGTACGACAGTTACGGCTATTTCAGATGAAGAATACGAGGTGACCATCACAGATATTAGAGGATGTTTTGCCACAGCCATCTTCCGGCTCTTGGTTCGTTCCCCCCAAATCAATATTTTCATACCTAATATCTTTACACCGAATGGGGATGGAGTGAATGATGGCTTTACCTTGTTTACGGACAACCAGGTGAATATAGACCAATTTATGATATTTGATCGCTGGGGTAATTTGATGTTTGAAGCGCGGAATATCCCCCCCAATGCCCCCGAAATGGGTTGGGATGGTATGAATAAGGGACAGCGCGTAAATGAAGGAGTATATGTATACTCTATTAAAATCACCTTGCCCAATGGAAATGAAGAAATTTTAAAAGGTGATGTTTCGGTTATTCGTTAGGCTTTGCATATTAGATTGAAGGGTTTAGAAAGGAGATATTTATTTTGCCAGTTAAAGATCATTTTGATAAGTATTTTAAATGCGTTTCGAAAATGATTTTGGGCGATCCACGACATCCACTTGCAGGTGCATGTCGTGGCGCTACGCTTCGTAGCTCGTTCAGATCTCCCCCTCCTAAGCCCTTCGCCGCCCTGTCGGCTCAGTCTTATCCGGGGCCTCACTCGGCTCCCGGCTCCCGCACAAGTGTCATTACCACTAAATAAGTATAGAAAAGTCGAAGGAGATTTTTGTTCAGATCAAGGCGCGACGAAGGAGCATAGCCTTAGCTACGCGACTGAGAAGCAACGAAGATGTGAGCAAAAAGATCAAGACTTGGTCTGTAGCGGATTTAGTGGTAATGACACTGGCTCAGCTGCGGATCTGCCGCCTTTTCGGCGGCACTACTGCGCATCGCTATCGCAATAGATTTTTTGAATTTTGATAATGAAGCAAAGAATAGAGTGCATTTTTACTCATAGATAGCCCACTCAGGACCAGAGATAGCCCACTCAGGACCAGAAATTAGTAGGCCTCTCTTCAACCACCAACTTTGGGGATCTGCTTTTCGTTATAAATGCTGTACTTTTAAATTTATTACTTTTACCGTTACTTTATTTTGGTAGTATGCTAAAGACTTTAATCCTTTTTATCTTTCTAATGATTGGGTTTATCCTTGACCTATGTGGTCAAATCCCCCCGCCAGATCCATGTGACGATGGCTCGCAAGCAACCTGCCAATGCGAAAACTCACCCGTTTTATGTACCATTGATGATTTAAATGGATTTGAATATTCGATGTCTGATTATCAACACCCTGAAGACGGACCGGAATTTCTATGCAATGGTGAAGGCGTGCCGAATAATCCGACATGGTTTTCGTTTGTGGCCTGGTGTGAGGAGCTGGAACTGGAAGTAGAGTTAGAAAATTGCTCCGAAGTATGCTTAGCTGGAGGTCGGTGTGACTTTCTATGTAATTTATTGGGGAATTGTGCATCAGGGGTCCAAATTGCAATTTATGGCGACTGTAATTTCAATGAAGAGGTAGCCTGCAATGTTGATGATTGCAATAATGAAAATAACAAAAGGTTATCCATGTCGGATTTAACGATAGGGAAAACCTACCATTTTGTGATTGATGGGTGCGGCGGGTCGGCTTGCGACTTGGTCCGGGTTAATGTATTAGGTACCTGCGGTGATCCCATAATAGAAGAGTGGAGCAACCCTATTCAAGGTCCCGATGTCCTCTGCCTTGGCGATACGGCCCGCTATTCTGCTGACAGTTTAGACGGTGCGGATTTATATACCTGGTCTGTTGACGGCGTGGAAATTGGAAGGACTCAGGGGCCCCAGATTGACTTGGATTGGGATCAGGAAGGAAGCTTTTTGTTGTGCGTGGAAGCGAGCAATGAACGCTGCCCGATAACCGATGGCCCTGATGAAATTTGTATAACTGTAAATGTTTTAGATCCAGGTATAGAGGCTCTTAACGTAACTGCAGATTCAATTTGTCCAGAAGAGAATGTTGATATTAATGTAACAGGGGTTAACCCGAATTCTATATTTGATCTCGCAATCATAGTTGTGGACGAAAATGACACAGTTAGACAGCTCGATCTGGCCCCGCAATCTAATTTTCAGTTTAATGGTTGTGGAACTTTTACCATTTATGCGCTTCAGTTTCAAACCTCTTCTTTGGAGCTGCCAGAAGTTGGCGATATTTTTATTGTTCCCAATTGCAATCAGTCTTGTTGCGATTGGGTACTGAAGCAAATCTCATTTGTAGATGAGGAAGCACCAGTTTTCTTGGATCCGCCATTGGATACCGCTTTCAGGTGCCTAAATGCAGTTTCTGATATTCAGGAACTGGCCTTTGAAGATAATTGCATTCAAAGTGGCTTTTCAATGGGCACAGAGCAAGGGATTCAAGGCTATCAGGATGGGGACACCATTACGCGCCAATGGTCTGTCGTCGATAATTGTGGAAATGAAACTAAGCACATACAGAATATTCAAATAAGGCAAAATGCCCCTGTTGAAGTTAATGTCATTCCCGCTGCAGCTGACGTAATCCAGGGAGAAACGGTACAGGTACAAATCAGCACAAATCTGGAAGAGGATGATATTGCCAGCATTCTATGGGAACCACTCACAAACCTCGATTGTGCAGATTGCCTGAATGCTAGCATTGACGCCTTAACTGGAGAAGTGTATACAATAACGATTACGGATAGTACGGGTTGTGTAGGTAAGGGTGAGTTTCAATTGTTTGTAAAGGAGCCTGATATAAATATATTTATACCGAATACTTTTTCTCCAAATGGAGACGGTATTAATGATGGCTTCACCTTGTTTGCAAATGTGGACTTGCAAATTGAAGAGCTATTGGTTTTCGATCGCTGGGGTAATAAGGCTTTTGAATCCAGAAACTTCCCTTCCAACGATCCAGAATTCGGTTGGAATGGGCGTTATAATGGGCAACTTTTAAAAAATGGAGTATATGTATACGCTTTTTCAATTCGCTATCCAGATGGAACATCAGAGTTTTTCAAGGGAAGTGTCACCCTCATTCGTTAAAACTTTATTGTCAGTCTCACTGCGAAGGATTTCAGCCTAAGCTTAAAGTGAATACGTATTCTTCTTTCTGAATAAGTAAGGTTTGCTGGTGTCGATTTGGAGCTTTAGGATCCCAATATAACTTTGCGATTTATCTTCTCCAATTTCCAACCTTGCAGTTTACCCATGATTATTTGGACGTTTGGGTTTCAGATGGCTCACTCTATTATAAAGCTATTTCATGGATGGAACGGCTTTGCATGGCTTTCGAAATTCGAGGGTTTCGATCAGAAACCTCACATTATTTCCTTTTTATCAGGTTTTAGGTTACGAGTAATTTGTTTGTTTGTAAAAAGCAGGTGAGGTAACTATAAAGCGAAGCTTAGGGGAATTAATCTTTTTTTTCTTATCTTACCATTTGAATTTAATTTCGTTTTTATTAAAGTCCAAGATTTGAACACCCTTAGACTTTAAAAGCGATAAATCTAATTCCTGATTTGAAATGTTTCCCTAACACGCTGTAACACCTATGAAACCATTTCTGCTATCATTTCTGCTTGCATTCCTTTTCATCACAAAAACAATATATGGACAGACAGAACCACCGGACCCTTGCACGGATGGAACTCAAAATACCTGCACTTGTAGCTCATCTCCTGTATTATGTACGATAGATGATTTAGATGGATATCAATACAGTATGACCGACTTTATTCATGAAGAAGATGGGCCTCACTGTGATTTTTGTTTTTTCGACCCCTCATTCATGTGCCCCGGATCAGGAGCTACAACTTCTCATAATCCGACCTGGTTTGCCTTTCCAGCCTGGTGCGAAGACCTGGACTTGGAGGTGGTTTGGGATAATTGTCAGCAGAACTCGGGTTTTTGCAATTCTCTGGGTATTCAGGCAGCAGTGTATTCCGAATGTTTTGGGTGTGGCGATTGTTTCGGTCCAAGTTGGGAGCAAACTAGTGAAACTCCAGCCCCGTATACGTATTCAGTTGATTGCGATGTTGACGGATGTGGACCTGCATCTGGAAGTGCTGAATTGAACCTGACGGGTTTGGAAATTGGTAAGCTTTACTATTTTATGGTGGATGGATGTTGTGGCTCATATTGTGATATAACTATTAATGTTTTAGGCACATGTGGTGTTCCCGACATTGATGACTGGACCAACCCCATCGATGGACCTGAGGTAGTTTGCCTTGGTGATCCTGCCACTTATTTTATTGATAGATTAGATGGTGCCAATCTTTATCACTGGTATATTGATGGTGTCGAGTCTTTTACTACAATTGGGTCTGGTTCAGAAATTAATTGGACAGAAGAAGGAACTTTTGAACTATGCGTAGATGCCAGCAACGATCCTTGTATTCCTGTTACAAGTAATCCAGACCAAATTTGTATGACGGTTCAGGTCTTTGATCCTTCAATTGGCGATCTGATTGTTGACCCCAATCCGATATGCCCTGGAGAAGTTGCAAATATTAGTGTAATAGACGCTAATGATAATCCAGATTTAGATTTGGCGATTATTGTCACCAATCGCGATGGCATTGTAGAGCAAGTTGATTTAGCTGATGCAACGACCTTTACCTACCCGGATTGCGAAACTTTTCTTGCTTATGCTTACCAGTACATTCCCTCGGAAGTCACCTTACCTTCTGTAGGGGATAATTTTGATGTTCCCGACTGCTCCAACTCCTGTTGTGAAATCTTACTGCAGGAGTTTTCATTTGAAGACGATGAGGCCCCTACTTTTTTAGATCCGCCACCAAATGAGTCTTATACCTGTATCAATGCTGTCCCGGATATGGAAGATTTAGAATTTGATGATAATTGTATAGATGGTGGGTTTACTGAAGGTGTTGAAGATGGAGCTCAAGATGTGTGCGATGGTGGATCTATTACGAGAACCTGGATTGTAGAGGATAGTTGCGGGAATGTGGCAGAACACGTTCAAACTATTACCGTGGATCCCTTACCGGAAGCGGATTGGGTTGACCCACCGGCCAATGAAACAGTAGATTGCAATTCGATTCCCATGAGCTACCCCGACCTAGAATACACAAATGGGGCTCCTAACCCAGAGTGTGAAATATCGGGTACAGTTTCTCCAGATGTGGTTGAGGATATTGTGGATTGTGAGGGTACCATTATCGTGACCTGGACTTTTTCGGATAATTGCGATAGAACGATCGAACATGTACAAACGATAACTGTCGATCCACCTGCTATTCCTGATTGGGTTGACCCACCCGCTAATGAAACCGTTAGCTGCGCTATGGCACCTGATGGATCCGCACCCTTTTTACAATATACTAATGGTCAAACTGATGACTGTGAAATAAGCGGAGAGGTAGAAGCCACTGTAATGGGTTCTGCTGATGAGTGTGGAGGAAGTTATACCTATGAATGGACGTTTACGGATGATTGTAACCGAACCATTACGCATTCTCAAGAGGTAACTGTAGAACCAGCAACAACGCCCGATTGGGTAGACCCACCCGCGAATGAAAATCTAACGTGTAATGACTTGCCTTTGC
>CAZVFU010000110.1:0-6601 GCA_964626595.1 uncultured Saprospiraceae bacterium | reverse complement strand
GCCGGAATCGCCCTAAAAATTATTAAGATTTGAATTCTATAGCCGGCAAGACTTTTCCATCGCAAGGTCCAAAACCGATGCGATATCCGTCGCCCTGGCCATAGCCGCGCATCTGTAAGGTGTCTCCATCAGCCAAAAATTTGCGCTCGCTGCCGTCGGATAATGTGACGGGCTGAGTGCCTTTCCAGCTGATCTCCAACATGGAACCGTAAGCGGAACGCTCCTTGCCGCTAATCGTCCCTGAGGCGCACATGTCACCCACATTGAAATTACAGCCGTTGACGGTGTGGTGGGCGAGCTGCTGGGACATATTCCAGTACATATATTTAAAGTTGGTTTGGCAGAGGTCGGCCGTAGCGCCATTCTCAGCTTCTAAGCGAGCGCTCAGCTGCAGATCAAAATTCTTTTTACCCTCTGAACGTAGGTAAGGTAGCACTTTGGGCTCTTGTTTGGGGCTTTCGGTGCGGAAGGGCTTTAAGGCATCCAAAGTGACGATCCATGGAGTGATGGTGCTGGCAAAACTCTTGGCCAAAAAGGGACCGAGGGGAACGTATTCCCACTTCTGAATGTCGCGGGCGGACCAATCATTAAATAGCGTGAGCCCAAAGATATACTCTTCGGCTTTTTTCGTGGAAATACGCTGGCCTAATTCAGTGGATTGCCCCACAACAAAGGCCATTTCAAGCTCAAAGTCCATCAATTTACATGGTCCAAAAACGGGGGGCTTCTCGGGATCGGGCTTGGTCTGACCTACCGGGCGGTGAATAGGGGTTCCGGAAACCACAATAGAGGAGGCGCGGCCATGATAGCCAACGGGTAAATGCCGCCAATTCGGTAAAAGGGCATTGTCGGGGTCGCGAAACATGGTACCTACATTTGTCGCATGCTCGATGGAGGAGTAAAAATCGGTGTAATCGCCTACATCTACCGGCATTTTCATGACGGTTTTTGCCATGGGATACAGAAATTGATCCCCACGGTCTGCATAGTTACTTCCCTCGAGCAGAGCATCTGACAATTGATTGCGAATATCGCGCGTGACCGCTTTTCCTAAAGCCATAAAGGCATTGATGGAGGATTGGCGGAAGTGGTCCGCGGTCAGTTTCTCGTGCTGAAGGGCACCCATTTCCAGCAGAGCCAACAGATCTACAACCTGGTCTCCGAGGGCACTGACGACTCGATGCTCTCCGGTAATCTCGGCGACTCCAAAAGGGAGGTTCTGTATGGGAAAGTCGCTATCCGCATCCACAGTGATAAATGAAGTTCTCTTCGGGTCATTTGCTCGAATGGCAGTCATATGTAGTTGTTTTTAGTGTTTAAATAAAATGGCGTTCATCATCAATTGATGACCTCGACTCCAAAAGCCGCGGAATAAGGGATCATCCACAAAAAAGAGGGCTTGTCCATCACCCACGGATTCGCGGGCGATACCCATCGTTCCCTCCATGTAATCCTGAAAAGTCGGCGATACATAACCACAGACTTCTTCCACGGCGGACTCGTGTCCCAGAATGGCATATTTTTCATCCCAAACTAAACGCTGCTGTCCTCGAATGAGGGCGTAATAAGGACTGGGCATGGCTTGTTTCAGCGGAGCTTCAGAGTTCCATTTCATAGCCGTTACCATTCCACCGGGTCTATCCTTTTGGGTCATATCTTCAGGATACGATTTATTCTGGATATTCCAAAACTCAGCGTCCCCAAATGGAGTCACGGAGCTTCCCAAAACGATAAGCGTACCGCCATTTTCTGCAAAGGCACGTAATTTCCGGAGTTGCTCTTCTGACACCTCTGACCAACCCGCCGAAAGGATAGCGACGGAGTATTCATCCATATGCTCAAAGAAAGACGAGGGCGATAGGGCATGGTAAAAGGAAGTCCAATACTGGTCTAAATAATGCCAGCTGTGACCAAAAGAATAGGTATCAAACGCATCTGAACGCAAAAGAGCGATACGCGGCTTTTCCAGCAAAGGAAAAACAGGATAGCCCAAATTGGGTCCGGAGGCGGTTCGTGCCGTGCTGAGGGGAATGGCTTCCGGCCCCAGTAGCTCGGCGGCCTGATCTAAGCGTTCGCGGCTATTATCGCTGGCTAGCACTAAAATACTGCCGGGAGACAATTGAATACTGTCCCGATCTTGGGGTGCCCAGGCTTCTCGGCTGTAGCGCAGACGAATATTAGATTCGATCAATTTGTGAATTCGCTGATAATCGGCCGAACTATGTAAAGCCAGGGCATACCCATAATGGGCCGTCGGGGCTGGAAATTGCTTTCCTCTGACGGCCACTGTACCTTCGACCGTAGTAAGCCCCGACCGCTGAATGCGCTCGGCACGAAATAAGTCACCAATAAAGTAAGCCGCCGACCAGCAGGTGAGATCTCCTACGGGATGCTCTTCCAGCGCCGCTTGGGTATCCTCGGAATGTTTACCGCTGAGCAAAATGTGATTGAGAGGATAGCTTTTACTCAAGGGAATCAACACATCGCCTTTTTTCAATTTCCGCTCTACCGTTTCTCCCGTAGCCAGATCTGTCCAGGAATCCGGACGAACTTTAGCATCCGTATCGACAGCGGTCACCCGCTCAAAAGGGATCTGATTTTGATGGAGTAGGTTCTCCAGCTCCATCTGTAAAGACAAAACGGAGTCGTTAGGAGAATAGATATAATAGGCCGAGCTCCTCGCCTTTTGACGATAAAATTGGTGTTGATTTTCCAAAAGTTGAGTCCGGAGTTCTCCTGCCTTTTCAACAGTAGCCATAGCCGCAGTATGATGATGATCAATGCGATCCATGAGACGTAAGGTATCTCCACTCTTTTTGTGATAGATCAGGCCGGCCACTTGATGACCTTCTTGTTCATAGGTCATGCCCAGAGCCCCTTGCAACATGGGATAGGTATCGCCATAGGAGGGATAAAACAGGTCAAAATCGCGATGCGAATAGTACAGCCATTGATTTTCATCGAAGTAATCGGCATTGTGATCGCCGAAATCTTTTTGTAAGTCCGATTGCCAGGGCTGGAGTTCACTTAGGTAGGGCGGAGCGGCGGGTGGAAAAAAGTAGTGACTGCCCGGATACATTTCGTGGAAATCGACATGGACGTGAGGTCTCCATTCCAGAAAGGCGGCCAGACGAGCCCGGGACTCGATTTGCGTTTGCCACAACCAATCGCGATTGAGATCGAAGTGATAGTGGTTCACTCGACCGTAGGGCCAGGGCTCGTCATGTTCGGCGCTGTGCGCCGCAGGCTGGGGCTGGCGGCCGCGCGTAGAACGGTAAAACTGGACGTAGCGGTCGTAGCCATCCGGATTGAGACAGGGGTCGACGATGACGATCATCTGTTCCAGGCGCGCGGCGAGATTCATCTGATCGGCTCGCGCCAATTGGTAGAGGTTTTGCAACGCACTGGCTGTCGCGCCCGGTTCGTTGCCGTGGACGCCGTGGCTGAGCCAGACAATGACGGGTAGGCTGGTATCGGCCGGGGCATCCGGGTCGAGCAGGGCGCGTTGTTGGCGTTCTTTTAATTCGGACAGGCGTTGGAGATTGTCAGGCGTCGAGACGATCGCCAGCCCCAGCGGCCGCCCCTGGGTAGATTCGCCATACGTTTGCCATTCCACGCGATCCGAATTTTGAGCCACATGCTCCATGTAACGTATCACTTCATGATGGGGAAGAAACTCTTGCCCATAGTTGGGAAAAAAATCGTCCGGGCGCTGCAGTTGAGCAGATAGAAACGTGCTCCACACAAACAGAGCAAAAAGGGCCATTATCTTTTTCATAAGGCGTTTTTAACGATCTGATGAATAGTTTTGGCATCGCCCATGGTGTAATAATGCAGGCAGGGCACCCCGTGTTCGATCAGTTCTTGAGCTTGCTGTGTACTCCATTCAATGCCCACTTGACGCACTTTCTCTTTGTCGTCGCGCACGCGATACACCTCCCGGGCAAAGTCCTCGGGGATATTGAGATGGAAAATACGCGGCAGGGATTGCAACTGATAAGCCTTGGTCAGCGGCTTCAATCCGGGAATAATGGGGACGGTAATCCCCCGATCCCTGCACTTCTTTTCAAACTCAAAAAATTTCTGGTTGTCGAAGAACATCTGCGTTACGATATAATCGCCGCCGGCTTCAATTTTCTGCTCTAGAAAATCCATATCTAAATCCATGCAGGGCGCTTCAAAGTGTTTTTCGGGATAGCCAGCCACCCCGATACACATGTTTGTATTTGCCCCGTTTTCAATATTGGCGTCGAGATAGGTTCCCTGATTCATGTTTTCAACCTGCCGAATGAGATCGAGGGCATATTTATGGCCGCCGGGTTCGGGAATAAATTTTCCGTCGAATTTGCTGGCATCGCCGCGTATGGCCAGCACATTTTCAATTTGCAAGAAGTTAAGGTCAATTAATGCATTCTCTGTATCCTCTTGAGTGAACCCGCCACAAATTAGATGGGGAACGGGGTCTACCTCATAGCGCTGCATGATCGCGGCGCAGATCCCCACCGTTCCCGGCCGTTTGCGAATGGCTGTTTTTTCATAATACCCGCTGGATCGACGGCGATATAAATACTCTTCCCGATGATAGGTCACATCTACGAAAGGCGGTTCAAACTCCATCAGCGGATCCAGCGTTTTGAAAATATCTGAGACACTCCCACCTTTCGGAGGTGGAAGGACCTCAAAGGAGATCAAAGGCGTACCGTTAGCTTTTTCTATGTATTCCGTTACTTTCATATCCATATATCTATCAAAAACAAAGCCGAATAGAAAATCTAAAGTACAAAAGATCGTTGGGATGTTAGACTCAAGTTTCGAAAAGGACGTTTACATGACGGAGGGACTATTAAATGGGAAGCAGAGATCGGGTAAAGTTGTAGGTTTTTGCAAAAACCGAGGCCTGCGGATTAAAAAACGCAAGCAAATTTGATTTGTGCTCGCAATCCGAGCATGGAAAGTGGGCAGATTTCTTATGGAGTAAATACAAGGTACAAAACGATCATTCTAAAAGGGGCGTTTATGAAATATGCCCAATATTCATTACATTTGAAAAAAGTAAGATCAGGTGAAAAGTTATAGAAAGATTATTCAAATTAGGTCTGAAGTGCGGTTTGGGAAACCTTGTGTTCGAGAAACGAGAATTTCCGTTTATGATGTTCTCAGTTGGCTGGCCTCAGGAATGTCTGTGGATGAGATTATTGATGATTTTCCCGAGCTTACCAGAGAAGATATTCAAGCTTGTTTAGCATACGCTGCTGATAGAGAACAACGAATAAGAGTCGCATAGTGAAATTGCTTTTTGATCAAAATATTTCTTTTCGAATACTAAGCAAGATTGAAGACATTTACCCTGAGGATCAACAGGTTAGAGAATTAGAGTTAGAGGATTCAACTGACAAGCAAATTTGGCAATATGCCAATCAAAACAACTACACCATAGTGACATTTGATGCTGACTTTTTTGATATGTCTAATTTATATGGGCATCCTCCAAAAATCATTTGGTTAAGAACGGGAAACCGTAAAACATCCGACTTAGAAAGATTATTGATTGATAGAAATGTGGATATTTAACAATTTTTATCTGACGAGGCGTTTAAACATATTGCTTGCATAGAAATTGATGAATGATGGCAACCCTAAAAAGAGAAAGAAATCAGCAACTATTATAACAAATTTGTTCGTTACCTTTCACTATACAACAAATCGATTTAAGTGTAATTATGGCAAGATATAAGATATGGATTCTGATGGCAATCGCTCTGGGATGGGCGAGTTCATCGCTATGGAGTCAGAAAGATAGTGCAGACCTGGTTCAGTTTTCCGGGCAGGTTCTCGTAGATGAAGATTCTGACCGGGTGATTCCCATTCCCTATGTAAATATCTACATTAAGGAGCAGCCCTTCCGTGGTACGTACACGGATTACGATGGCTTCTTTTCTTTGGTGGCACAAAAAGGAGAAACTGTAGTTTTTTCCTCCCTGGGATTTCGCACCGAAGAATTTCGCATTCCGGAAAATCTGGAAGGCAATCGCTACTCTATTTTTCAATTTTTAAGGGTAGACACGGTCGATTTGCCCGAGGCGATTGTGTATCCCTGGCCCAGTCGGGAGCACTTTAAAATTGAGTTTTTAAATATGCAATTGGATAATACCCTCGAACAAATTGCGATGGACAATCTCAGTGCCGACAAAATGGCGCGACTCAGCGAAACGTTACTCGAGGATGGGCGAGAGAGTACGAATTATTATTTCCGCCGCCAAGCGCAGACGTATTACAGTTATGGCCAATTCAGGCCTATGCCGATTTTTAGCCCGGTGGCCTGGGGGCAGTTTATCAAAGCGCTGAAGAATGGTGAATTGAGTGATAAGAAGGAGAAAAATAAGCGGAATTACTAAGTTTGCCCTCGGACTTGTACTCATCTCTTTTCCTAAAACTTGTTTTCTATAGTCAGAGTATTTGGGCGTCCACCGAGGCTCCGCCTATCGGCGGATCTCGAGTGCGCTACGTTCCAGGCTCCACCTGCGTTCGGTACTCGCTGCGCTCGCACGCCCGCGCCAATAGTCGCGGCCCCTTCCACATCGCTGACGCGGGGGAGTCAAGG
>CAZVFU010000109.1:0-6603 GCA_964626595.1 uncultured Saprospiraceae bacterium | reverse complement strand
TGACAGCTCAGAATAAAGCCGCGCTCGACTTCTTCATCCACTAAAGCATAGTTTACATCCATTTCCACCTCTCCTTCGATAACCCGAGCTTTGCAGGTGCTGCAAACTCCACCTTTGCATGAGAACGGCAAATCCGCTCCGTGCTCAATTCCTGCGTTGAGAATATTTTCTCCTTTCGGGTCCAGAGCAAATTCGTGCGTCTTTCCGTCCAATTTCAGTTCGATTTGCGACCAATCCGCCGGATCGGAAGCGGTCTCCTCGCGACCTTTCCCTTTTTTCTTACCGTCATCCGGACTGCTGAAGAGCTCAAATCGAATTTGCTCCTTTTTCATTCCCTTTTCCTGAAGTAAGTCGCGTACGTCAAAAATCATTTGTCCCGGCCCGCAAAGAAAGACCTCATCCGGGGATTCATGCTCAACTAATAAAGGATAGATCTGTTCGCATTTTTCTTTGTCGATCCGACCATCGAATAGGGGAGAGTCAGAAGGTTGTCGGCTCAATACATGGTAGATTTTAAATCGATCCATGTAGCGATTTTTCAATCCCTCCAGTTCTTCCTTGAAGATAATGGAGCCGGCATTTCGATTACCATAAAAGAGGGTGAACTCACTCTCTGTTTCCGTTGCCAGAATCGTTTTTATCAAAGATAAAATGGGTGTAATACCACTTCCGGCAGCAAACGCCATGTATTGTCGATTCCGCTCCGCATCAATGGCAGTGGTGAACTCTCCGTCTGGAGGTAGTGCCTGAATGGCATCCCCAATCTGGAGGGTCTCATTGGCAAAAGTGGAGAATTTTCCATGGGGTACTTTTTTAATCGCTACCCGCCATTCTTTATCGAGTGGACTCGAGCATAGGGAATAGGATCGTCGGACAGCTTCGCCATCGATTTCAGTTTCTAAGGTGATGTATTGGCCCGGTTCATATTCAAATACGGGCTCCAAATAGGAGGGGATCTGAAAGGCCACGCTGACGCAATCCGGTGTTTCCTGGCGTATATCTGCTACTCGAAGGGTATGCAACATTTTTTTCATGTGCGCTAAGATACAAAGTCCGTAAAAATCGTCGAACTCCAGCCTAACTTTGAAGATTATATCTCTTGTTGAGTTTTCCTCCACTGGACTTGCTTTAGGCAAATACTTTCAATTTCATTATTTACGCTTGCGTAAGGGATAGAAGCGGTAGGCGGGGCGGCAGCCAACGAGCAGCCGTAGAGCGAGCAAGTGACCAGCGGAAACTCCGCACAGCGGTACGGATGCCGGCGGATGCCGTCCCGACTAAGAGCGGATAGCCCGACCCTCGAGTCCGCCGACTGGCGGACCTCGGGGATACGCCCAAAAACACGAATTAAGAAGCTACCTCTTCTTGGGGCTCGCTGATCATTCGCGGACTGCGAGTGATAATTTTATATTTTTTGTGCGTGCTGAAGTAACTCATGGTCCAGTTAACCAGAACATTGATGCGGTTTCGAAAGGCGACCAGACTCATGACGTGCACAAATAGCCACATCAACCAGGCAAAGGTGCCGCTGAATTTGCCCCATGGGAGGTCGGCAACGGCTTTTTTCTTTCCGATGGTGGCCATGGTTCCCAGGTCCTTGTACTGAAAACCGGGGTAGTCGGCAGGGCAGCCTTTTTTGATGTATTTGGCGAGATACTTCCCCTGCTGGATCGCTGGCTGAGCTAATTGGGGATGAGGGTGGCCGGTTTCCGGATCGGGCATGGCGGCAATGTCTCCAATAGCGAATATGTGATCATACCCCTCCACGCTGGTGTGGGAGTCGACGAGAATGCGGTTGCCCCGGGCCATTTTGGCCTGACGCAGACCTTCCGGGGCCTCGCCGGTTACGCCCGCCGCATAAAAAAGCATGGGCGTTTCCAGTCGCGTGCCATTTGATAGTACGACTTTTCCATCGACATAGTCTTCGATGGCGGTGTCGAGCCAGACTTTAACACCCATTTCCCGGACGTATGCCAGCGCTTTTTGCGAAGATTCATCAGACATGGGGGCGAGGAGCTCACTTCCCATTTCCACCAGATGAATTTTGATGCGATCGTTGTCCAGATCGGGATAGCCTTTTTTGATCTCATTTTTTTTCAATTCAGCCAGGGCGCCGGCCATCTCCAAGCCCGTCGGCCCGCCGCCAATGAGTACAAAATGCATGCACTCATTTTCATCGACGTCCGTCCGGCTCACCGCAGCTTCTAAATACTGGATGAGGGCCGAGCGCAACTCCAGGGCATCTTCAATGCTTTTTAGGGTGTAGGCATGTCGCTCAACCTTATCCATCCCAAAAAAATTGGTGGTCGCTCCGGTGGCTAAGACGAGATAATCGTATTTCGCCCAACCGATAGGGGTCTCCACCCGCTGTTGATCCGAATCAATTTTTTCGACCCGGGCCATGCGAAAAAAGACATTATCCTGTTTGTTGAAAATATTGCGAAAGGGCGCTACAATGGCGTCTGGCATGAGTCCGGCAGTAGCAATTTGATACAGCAGAGGCTGAAAGTTGTGATGATTGTACTGGTCGATGAGGACTACCTGAAAGTTAGTCCCTTTGAGGGATTTGGCCAGATTGAGTCCGCCAAAGCCGCCGCCGATGATTATAATTCTTTTCTTATCTGTTTTGGGGAGTCGCATTTCCATAGGTATAAAACGAGCTGTGCCTGATAGAGTTGCATCTCAAGGAGTATAAAATTTGGACAGACGGGAAACGATTTATGGGAAAGCAGCAGTTAGAAGTGGCGGTTCTGTAATGAGTTGCGCTATATTCCAGTTATTTTTATACATTGAGGTCTAACTTCCGCTTGATCGATGATGAGAAATTGCCCTTTGTGCTCGAGTAAGGTTTCCCCGGATCATATCCTGTATGGGAATTCCGGAGCCTCCTTCCGGAAGTGCCCGCACTGTGCTTTGATTTTTCGGTCACAACAGGATCTTCCTTCCCCTGAGACAGAGCGATCGCGGTATTTGTCGCATAGGAATTCCCCTTCTGATGAGGGCTATGTTCGCTTTTTGCTTCGACCTTTTGAATGGGCGAAAACGCGTATTGATTTGGACGAGCCTTTTCTGGATTATGGCTGCGGGTATGCTCCTGTATTCGTCAATCTCATGCGAGAGGGTGGATTCACTTGTCATGGGTATGATCCTTTATTCTTTCCCGATGGAATCGAGAAAACTTCATATCCGACCGTTTTTTGCATTGAGACTGTGGAGCACTTTCACAATACCTATGCGGAATGGGAACGGCTAATTGGGCTGGTAGCGCCCGGAGGATACCTGGTGGTGATGACTGATTTTTGGCGAGATCTGAAAGCATTTACCAATTGGTATTATCAGAACGACCCTACGCATACCAGTTTTTATCATCCAAAAACGATGGACTTTTTGGCTGACTTATTGGGTTGCACTCTCACACATTCTGACGGTAAACGCCTGGCCATATTTAAGAAAGAGGAATAGCCTGGGGCCCGCATGAAGGTGCTGGAAATACCGCTAAAGGACATTTCCCTTACGCTCAGTATTGAATCGAAAAAGCTGAGCCGGGCGATGCGCCACGTTGCGTTGTGTTTTTGATGTCTTTTTTATCAAATCCAGTTTAAATGCTTTCTTTCGAAAGTTCCTTTTATCCAATGATTTTTGCAATATCGCTTCATATAGCGATTGTAATTCCGAAAGGGTAAAGTAGTCGTCTAGCATATACTCAATGGGGACATCTGTAATGTGGTTTTGGATATGCTTTAGGCTGTATTCCAAAATAGCAGAGTGATCGAAGGCCATCTTTTTTTTCTGTAAAGATTCCAGGGATTCCCAATGGGGGTGGTAGACATTATCCTTTAGGGGTTCCATACCCTCCCAGCGAACAAAGGCATAATAAGCAACGGTGATGACCCGCCCCACGGGGTGCCGGTGGACAGAACCAAAAGTATGGACCTGATGAAGAAAAATATTTGGAATATGAGCCCGCTCTCTAACGACGCGTTTAGCGGCTGAGTCCAGATCCTCATCGACTCCAATTAAATCACCTACTAGCGCGGACATGCCTTCGAAAGGGGACATGGGACACTCCAGCGTTAATACCTGTAAGGACCCTTTTTCGCGGGCATAACTGAAAATAACGCAATCCACCGAAACAGCAGAATTAAAGAAAGGCTCTAATTCGGTTACAAGGGAGGGATCGTTTCCATGGATCTTTTGAGAGCTCATTGCTATGACGTGTATTTTTTATAAAAGTAACACTTCTTATTTAGGATATCAAAACAAATAGTGTTAAGTTTACACTAAGTTAGTTTTTGGTGGTCTTCTTTAAGTGTTCTTTGAACTAATATGGATGGGGGAAACGTTTTCTCTATTTAGTGGGCCACAAAAAGGATATAAATGAAAAACATTGCGGTTTTAACTTCAGGGGGAGATGCGCCTGGTATGAATGCAGCCATTCGAGCGGTAGTTCGTGCTTCCGTGTATTTTAACCTGGGTATATACGGAGTAGAAGGGGGGTATCAGGGGTTGATGGATAATAAAATACGGAAACTACATGTGCGGTCGGTTAGTCGCATTCTGGGTTCCGGAGGAACGATGCTCAAATCTTCCCGAAGTCCGGAGTTTAGGACTCCGGAAGGGCGGAAAAAAGCAGCAGAGTACTTAAAAGCGAAAAAAATTGATGGGCTTGTTGTTATTGGTGGAGATGGAAGTTTGACCGGTGCTCATGTTTTGCAGGAGGAAACAGGCGTCCAGGTTATTGGATTGCCGGGTACGATTGATAACGATCTGTCTGGAACTGAAAACACCATTGGCTTCGATTCCGCGACAAATGTGGTTACTCAGTGTGTAGATAAGATACGGGATACGGCCAGTTCGCATAATCGCCTCTTTTTTGTAGAGGTGATGGGGCGGGATACCGGCTTTATCGCGCTGCGGTCAGCCATAGCTACCGGAGCGATTTGCGTCATGCTGCCCGAACGCGCCACTTCGGTGGAAGAGTTGGTTGCCATTCTTCGAAAGGGGTATCAAAACAATAAGACGTCAAGCATAGTTATTGTGGCCGAAGGGAATCCCAATGGGGGCGCTTTTGAGTTAGCGCAAAAGGTGAATGACAATTATAAAGACTACGAGACGAAAGTGACGGTGCTGGGGCATTTGCAACGTGGAGGCGATCCCACCTGTTACGACCGGGTGTTGGCCTCTCAGTTGGGCGTTGCTGCTGTAGAAGGTTTACTCAGTGATAAATCAGATTGTATGGTCGGACTCATTAACGGTTCGGTGGTCTACACTCCGATCATGGAGGCCGTAAGTCAAGAACGAAAAATTGATGATAATTTGGTGAAAATTTCTCAAATATTATCGATTTAAAATAGAATAGGAGCTTTTTTTCTTAATCAAAAATAGAATAATGAAAGTAGCTATAAATGGGTTTGGCCGAATCGGCCGCCTGGCTTATCGAAATTTACTTAACATGAGCGAAGTTGATGTGGTAGCAGTTAATGATTTGACTGAAATACACATGTTGGCTCATTTGTTAAAATACGACTCCGCCCATGGCCCATTTCAGGGTCAGATTGAGGTGATTTCTGATCATGAACTGCACGTCAATGGCAACGCTCTAAAGGTATATGCGGAACGAAACCCTGAGGACCTCCCGTGGAAGTCCCTCGATATCGATGTCGTATTAGAATGTACCGGCGTGTTTCGGACTGCTGAAAAGGCGGGAATGCATTTGACGGCAGGGGCGAACAAAGTGGTTCTCTCGGCTCCGGCCAAGGGGGGGAATGTGCGTACCATCGTTCTGGGCGTTAATGAACATGAATTGGAGGATTCCGACCAGATCATTTCGAATGCCTCTTGTACGACAAACTGTTTAGCGCCCATGGCTAAGGTTGTACATGATCTCGCAGGTATAGAAAAGGGATTTATCACGACCACACACGCTTATACAGCCGATCAGAATTTGCAGGATGCTCCGCATAGTAAAGACTTTCGCCGGGCACGGGCAGCTGCTCATTCCATCATTCCCACTTCTACCGGAGCCGCTAAAACCGTAGGTTTGGTACTCCCCGAGTTAGAGGGCAAGTTGGATGGGATGGCTTTGCGCGTTCCTGTCATCACGGGGTCTATTACAGATTGTACCTTTATCTTAAATCGCGAGTCCAGCATCGAAGAGGTCAATGCAGCAATGAAAGACGCCGCAGCCGGAGCTATGCAAGGTATACTTCAGTATACGGAAGATCCCATTGTCTCAGCGGATATCGTAGGAAGCACCTATTCTTGTATTTTCGATGCCGAACTGACTATGGTTCAAGGGAATCTACTGAAAATGTCGGGTTGGTATGATAATGAATATGGCTACGCGACTCGAGCAGCCGAGCTCGTCAAGCGACTGGCCGGAGCTTAAATGAAGAATATGATTTTGATAGCTGAAAGCGGATCGACGAAATGCGACTGGCTCTTTTACCAGGGAAATCATTGTGTATCCGAAACTTCGACGGCTGGATTTAATCCGTACTTTCATTCAGAGGAATGGATGATAGAACAGATGCGATTTAATCCGCAGTTGGTTGAAATGGCCCATCGGGTTTCATCCATTTATTTTTTTGGAGCGGGGTGCTC
>CAZVFU010000108.1:0-6623 GCA_964626595.1 uncultured Saprospiraceae bacterium | reverse complement strand
GAGTTTGATGAAATTCATACATTTGTACTGATTAGCTAATGCAACAACGTTGCAATAATATGAAATGTTTCCAGGATGTGGCAATTTAGCTGTACTTTATTGTTCTTTTTGCTAGCTGGGGCTATCTTACCCCTGTCGACGCATGCTCAGGTGCAGCTCAGCGGTATTGTAGCCGATGAGGACGGCGAATCCTTGCCCGGCGCGCAAATTGAAGTTCTGGGTTCGGAGTTGGGTACCGTTAGTGACAATAAAGGTTATTTCCAGCTTCGAGTTAGCGCCTTGCCCGTAGAGTTACGGGTGTCCTTTATTGGTTTTGCTCCCCGTCGGATTTTATTGGAAAATGACCCGGGAAGACTGGACATCACCCTGCGAGCCGAAAGTTATTCTTTAGATGCGGTCGAGATTTTTTCTGAACATGCCAAACAAGAGGTATCGCTTCCCACCTATCATCTCGATGCCGATTTTTTTAAAGAGCGTGGTGACGGCACTTTTGCTCAGGCTCTCAATGTCCTCCCGGGTATATCCGCTATCAATGTAGGTACGGGCATTGCCAAGCCCGTCATCCGTGGACTATATGGGAACCGAATTCTTGTGAATCAAAATGGGATCAAGCAGGAGGGACAGCAATGGGGGAATGACCATGGATTGGAGATCGACCCTTTTGATGTAGATCGGGTAGAAATTATCAAAGGTCCGTCGGCTCTCCAATACGGCTCCGACGCCATGGGTGGTGTAATCAACATTGCTCAACAGCCCATCCCGGAAGCCAACAAAATTCATGGCTCTGTCTTGAGCCTCTACAAAAGTAATAATGATCAATGGGCCGGATCAGCTCAACTTCGGGGTCAATATCGAAATGTTTTTTTCTCCACCCGATACTCGCACCAAAATTTCGGTGACTTTTCTGTCCCTTCAGATTCTTTTGTATACAATGGATTTACCCTTCCGCTCTTTGAGGGTCAGGTCAAAAACACGGCCGGACGGGAAAATAACTTTCACCTATTAGCGGGCTATAAAGGAAAAAACAGCGTGACACGCATTAAATATAGCCGCTATCACCTTCTGGGAGGAATTTTCTCCGGCGCGATTGGAATTCCGCGATCGTATACGCTGCTGCCCGATGGAGATGCCCGAAATATCGAGGTCCCCTTTCAGGATGTACGCCATGAGAAAATCATATTAAACCAAAGTTTTCTGCTGGGTGACCACCATCTTATTCTCAACTTTGGATATCAGGAAAATGATCGGCAAGAGCACAGCAATCCGGAATTTCACTCCGTTCGCTCATCTGAAATCGACCCCAACGAAACCCTGGGCTTAGGCCTTTTACTGCGCACCTGGAGTGCCAATGGCCATTTCGAATGGCAAGCAACCCCCAATCAAAAGTGGGTCCTGGGAGCCAATGCTCAATGGCAAGATCATGAACGACGAGGATTTGAATTTTTACTGCCGGACTACCAAACGTTCCGTTCCGGTGCCTATATTATTGGCGAATGGCAGGCGCGTCCCCATTGGACGATCAACGGTGGCGGTCGATTTGACTACGGAAGAAATGAAACACAGCCCTATACCCAACTGATTTTTAGTAGCAATGAAAATATTCTCGATTCTCTGACCGCCATTCAGACGAATACACCCTTTACTAATTACTCCCTGGCCTTAGGAGGCCAGTATGAGCCAGAGACCGATTGGAGCTTAAAAATGAATATTGCTCGCAGTTTCCGCATCCCCTACCCGAATGAAACGGTCTCGAATGGCGTGCACCACGGCACCTTTCGTCACGAACAAGGAAACCCAGATCTTTCGGCAGAAACCGGCTACCAACTGGATGCTTCAGCCTTATTCGAACGCACAGGTACGCGGGTTGAATTGAATACTTACATCAATTACTTCCAAGACTTTATTTATTTGCGGCCCACAGCTCGTTTTTCTCGCCTACCCGAAGCCGGGCAACTCTTTCGATATACCCAACACGATGCTCTTTTTACCGGTTTGGAGTGGCAATGGGACCAGAAAATATGGGGCCCGCTGCACTATCGCTCCGGATTTGAATGGGTATATAGTTTGAACCTCACTGAAGACAGATATTTGCCATTTACACCTCCCTCCTCTTATGTACATTCCCTGCGATATGAATGGCAACCCAAAAATGAATCCTTAGCAGGAGCCCTTTCCGCCGAGCACCGGTGGACGCAGGCACAAAATCGAGTCGACCGCAATGAACGCACAACCCCGGGCTATCATTTATTTCGTCTGCAGGCAAACATGGTCTGGAAAATGGATGCGGATGCACACTTGCGGTGGGACATTGAAGTACAAAATCTATTTAATACCCCATATTTGCGCCATTTGAGTCGATACCGGCTGCTCAATCTTCCCGAGCAAGGGCGAAACCTCATTTTTAGACTGAGTTACCATTTCTGATACCTTAATAGATGGTTACGGTCTCTTCCACTTGTTTTATCAAGGCGGTCAAACAACACAGATAGCCAAATAGTCATCTTTTCATCTTATACCTTCGATACCGAATAAAAAGCGACGGATATCAACCCTATCAGACCAGTTTTCGGATCCAGGGCAGCCAACTTTCCTTATAGGGAGGGTAACGAACCGGAGGATCGACCCAGGTACCCGAATCCAACACACTTTTTTCATGTGAAAAAGTATCAAATCCCCGTTTACCGTGATACGCACCCATTCCACTCGTTTTTACCCCTCCAAAAGGTAAATCGGGGTTCACCAGATGCATCAGGGTATTATTCACACAGCCACCACCAAATGAAAATTCGCGAATCAATCGATCCGAAAAAGAGGAGCGGTTCGTAAAAATATAGCAGGCCAGAGGATAAGCATTCTTCCGTAAACCCAAAAGCAACTCATCCTCGTCCGACCAACTCAGGATCGGCCAGATCGGCCCGAAAATCTCTTCTTGCATTAAGGGGGAGTCCATTTCCGGTGCATCCACCAGGGTAGGTTCTATATAGCGATCGGCCGCGTCGTACCTGCCACCCAAAAGCACATCACTACCCTCCAGGAGTTCCAGCAAGCGTTTCATCCTTCCGTCATGAATCATTCGTCCATAATCCGGCGACTGCTGGGGATCCTCTCCAAAAAACTCCTCAATCGCTCGCTGTATTTCCGCTATGAATTCCGTTCGCACAGACTCATGCACCCACAGATGATCCGGCGCAATGCACGTCTGTCCCGCGTTAATAAATTTTCCATGAACCAATCGCCGCGCAGCCACTTTTATATTCGCATCTTTATCTACAATGCCCGGACTCTTACCCCCGAGCTCCAGAGTCACAGGGGTAAGATGCGTAGCTGCCTGACGCATAATTGATCGCCCTACAGGTGGGCTCCCCGTAAAAAAGATATGATCAAAAGGATAAGCCTCAATAATTGGAGGGATCACCTCCGCGCCCTCCCCCTGAATCACCGTAACAAGCTCATCCGGAAAAGCGGAATCGAGAATCTCCTCCAGCACCCGAGCCGTTTGCGCGGACTCATGAGCCGGCTTGGCGACTACGACATTTCCAGCAGCCAGAGCGGCGATAATCGGAGCCATCATTAATTGAAAAGGATAATTCCAGGGCGCGATAATCAGCACTACCCCCTTCGGCTCTTTGATCACATAGCTCGAACCCGGCTGCACCAACAGAGGCGTAGGCTGCCGATCCGGAGTCATCCAGTCCTCCAGATGCTTTAGCGTGTGATTTATTTCCGTGTAGACCACCGAAATCTCACTCAGGAACGCCTCCATTTTACTTTTTCCCAGATCTTGATACAGCGCCGCACAGATCACATCCTCTCGATCCTCAATAGCCGATTTTAGCCGCTTCAAGACCTTCTCCCGAGCTCGCAAATCCTTCGTCTCTCCCGACTGAAAGTAAGCTTGTAGGCTGTCCCATTTCGTCCTTGATAATTTCAATTCCATAATTGTATTTTTCCCGATCAGCAGATAAAACCCGCCGTAATCAATATACAAAATAGATTCTAAATGGTTACACCTCTCGCTTGAGTCTCATCGGGATACACACTCCACATCCCAGCCTATCCTCTTTTTCTATTTTGGGGGAATCCCCACCGTCGCCCCAGGCGAACGCTGGGGTCGGGCTATCCACGGCTATCGGTCCTTCTCCGCCGGTCGGCGGATCGGACCCGACGTTCCGTCGGCCGTTCCTATCCCTTTCCCGGCCAGCGCGCATGCCTGTAGAGACGTTGCACCGCAACGTCTCATTCCCAAAAACCAACACCGCCCTGTCTCATTCCAAGACCGCCCTGTCTCAATCACTATCCCACCTTTTCACCCTAATCCCCATAAAATTCATCCTCCTCCCAGGTGGCCGGGTTGGTCTCGATATAGATGGCGGTACGGTGTAATTCCCGGTCCGACCGAATAATTCGATCGAAAAATTTGGGCTGCCATCCATGCTGTAATCCCAGACGATTCGCATGTTTGGTCACGGCTGATTTGTAGGAACCGACAATCGATGACAGGGTATTCTTTCCGATATTTTGAAATCTGCGTTTTCCAGGTATCAAATCATTATCATTGTTAGATTTGGATAGAGACAGGGCGCGCCCTGTCTCTACATCGTCTGCCGTATGTTCTTCGTGGTTCTTATAAGAAGGGGAACCCGTAGGATCCAAAAAAAGGATCCCATGTATATGATTGGGCATCACAACATACTGGCCTAAGGTGACCTGCGGCCGATGCAAAGGAATCTCATTCCAGATGACCTCCGCAAGGACGCCCGTCCCAGACAAAACCATCCTTTTATTTTCAACATACCCAAAATAACACGCCCGATCTTGAGAACAGATCGTTACAAAATACGCCGCCTTCCGCCCATAATCCCACCAAGACGCCCGAATCGATTCCGTCCGATATTTGTTTCTATATTTCGACACACAACCAAAATACAAAATTCCAAAAACACATACCCAAAACCAACACCAACAACCCCTGTAGAGACAGGGCGCGCCCTGTCTCATGGAAATATCCCCTGTCTCATTTCCTCGTGCATTAATTCGCCGAAAACCAGGCGCAGGCCGTGCCCATCGCCCCAGCCAAATAGGGATGAAACACCCTTAACCCACCAAAATACACACATCACGGTCCTGTAGGGGCGGCCCTCGCGGCCGCCCGCCGATCTATTGTAGAGACAGGGCGCGCCCTGTCTCTACATCGTCTGCCGTATGTTCTTCGCGGTTCTCAGCAGAAGCGGAACCCGTAGGATCCAAAAAAAGAATCCCATGCACATGATTCGGCATGACAACATAAACACCCAATTTGACATGTGGGAAATGATCGGGAATCTCGCACCAAAATTTATCTACCAAAACCCCCGTAGGTGATAATTTCATCGATTTATACTGCACCTCTCCAAAAAACCATTTCCGACCATAGGTGCATATCGTTACAAAATAACATCCGGGTTTTGTATAATCCCACCAGGACGCCCGAATCGAATCCGTCCGGTATTTATTCCTGCATTTCGACACGCCTAAAAGATACAAAATTCACAATATCCCCTCACGACCCGCCCCTGTAGAGACGTTGCACTGCAACGTCTCATTCCCCAATAACCAACACCAAAAATCCCCTGCAGAGCCAAGGAGCCACCTTCGGCCCCAGCCAGGTCAATACATCACCCTCAACATATGCCCCATATCTACTTATTCAGAAATTTGTATATTTACAATAGATGACATAAAGTCGTTTGATTTTTAGAAAGGAGAAACCAATCTGTCTTTTAAACAAAGTAATAGGACAAAAGGCGAAACAAGTTCTCTTGCTGAAAGCTTACTAAAATGGATATACAAAAAAGAAAACTGGAGTTAATCGAAGCCTTTTTAAAAATTGAGAATGAGGATGTGATTGCTCGACTGGAGAAAATTTTATTCCTGAAGAAGGCCAATACTGAAAAAGAACATTTGAAGCCAATGACCGTGCAAGAACTCCATGAGCGAATCGACGCATCTATGGAAGATGCCAAAAATGACCGAGTGATTGATTCGAGCGAATTAAAATCCAGAATTGAGCAATGGGACTAAAAATAGTTTGGACCCAGTTTTCTCAAAAGGAACTGGAGAAAATCTATCTATATTACAAGGAAAAAGCCGGAAAGAAACTGGCCAAAAAACTCATTCAAGAAATCTATACCGATACGCTGAAACTTCAAGCGCATCCCGAAATAGGCCAAGTAGAGGCTTTCCTGAAAGACAGAAAAGAACAATTTAGGTACCTCGTTTCCGGTCACTATAAGATCATTTACTGGATAAATGAACCGAAAGGGCGAATTGAGATAGTGGATGTTTTTGACAGTCGACAAAATCCCATAAAAATGCATCGAACGAAATAGATTCGCTTTAACGCCATTTACGGAATCCCGATGTCGCGAAATTACTAATTCTTACGCCCTGTCTCATGCACAACGGCTTCGCTCTCTGAAGTAAAAACCCATTCAAACATAACCCCAACCTCGAAGGCGTGATAGGATGATAAAATATCTGATTTGAAACGCTTTCGAACCCTTATGGGCTAGCATAATGATATACCATAGAGCGAGTACACAAACTGGATCTACCCTTCATTCTCAGATTTGATCCCCTATCGA
>CAZVFU010000107.1:0-6674 GCA_964626595.1 uncultured Saprospiraceae bacterium | reverse complement strand
AAAAAACGGTATGCGAGTAGGAGATCCCGGAGCAAGTCCAGAACGGTGTGGGAGGAAAAGATATCGCGTGGGAGCGCGGACTTGCCTGCGACATAGGTGCTTCGTCGGGCAAAGGATGAGGATAGTAGCGTATGTTTTCCCTCATTCCTCTACATACCAAGCCGAACAATACCAAAAGCGGTCCCCTGCCTATTTTCCATCTTTTTAGAATTTGGCCACTTACCGAAGCGATGAAATCCCTAATAAAGAGCATCAAAAAATCTTACAACCAAATAAACCGCCCCCCCGTGTAAGGGATAGTAAGGGCGCGAAGCGGTCCCGAGGTGGCGCAGCCCCTCGAGGACGGAACCCCTGAATAGCCCGACCCCCGAGCGCCGAAGGCGCCTCGGGGGATACACCCAAAAAAGAAAAATATCAATCTTCCAACAAATCGGGTCTTCGCTCCCGGGTGCGCTTAAAGGCCTGATCCTCCCGCCATTTTTCAATCTTTGGAAAGTCGCCGGAACGCAAAATGTCGGGGACCTTCCAGCCCCGGAACTCCGCGGGACGAGTATAGACCGGCGGAGCTAATAAATCATCTTGAAAGGAATCAGTCAGCGCGGAGGTCTCATCATTCAGTACACCCGGAATCAACCGACCAATACTATCGACCACCACGGCAGCCGCCAGCTCGCCTCCCGAAAGGACATAATCGCCGATGGAGATTTCCATGGTGATGAGGTGTTCGCGAACGCGTTCGTCAAGGCCTTTATAATGACCACATAGCAAAATCAGATTTTGATGCAGGGAGAGGCGATTCGCTAAAGGTTGATTGTAGCGACGTCCATCCGGCGTCATAAAAATGATTTCGTCGTAGTCACGCTGAGACTTCAGGGACTCGACGCAGTCAAAGACCGGCTCGGGTTTCATGACCATTCCGGCTTCCCCGCCATAGGCATAATCGTCAATTTGCTGGTGCTTTCCCAGCCCGAACGCTCGAAGATCATGGACATGGACCTCTAGGAGCCCCCGTTTTTGGGCTCGCTTGAGAATACTATGACTAAATGGCCCCTCGAGCAGCTCGGGAATGACCGCTATGACGTCAATGCGCATCCTTTACTCAATATCCAATAAGGTCACCTCAAAAATCAGGGTAGAGTACGGCTTTATGGAGTTACCCGCACCACGTGAGCCGTAAGCAATATCGTAGGGGATATACAATTTCCATTTGGATCCCACAGGCATCATTTGTAAGGCTTCCTGCCACCCTTGAATAACGCCATTGACCGGGAATGAAATGGGTTCGCCACGATCTACACTGCTGTCAAAGACCTCGCCATTGATCAGTGTGCCGTGGTAGTGAACTTTAACTTTGTCTTCTGCTCCTGGAATCGCGCCATCGCCTTTTTCGAGAATTTCATATTGAAGGCCACTCTCTGTGACTTTCACTTCCTCTCTCTTCTTATTCTCGGCCAGAAATTTTTCGCCCTCCAACTTATTGTCTTCGTGCTTCGATTCTTGTTTGGATTGCATAAAGGTATTTACCGTTTCATTGGCTTCGGCCAACTCCTGATCCGAAACTTCGCGACCGAGCGCATCTTGCATAGATTTTGCAAAAGCTTCGGCGTCCAGGCCTTCAAAGCCCTGACTTTTCATGTTATTACCGATAAGTAGACCGAGACTGGAGGATACATCTTTCATTTTATCATCTTGGGCCATGAGGCCGGTTAACAAACAGATACTTAAACAACAGGTGATTAATGTTTTCATTACGACTTGTTTTTACTTTCATAATAGTTTTGGAAAAATTGAGGGATGGTTTCGATCCCTTTATAGAAATTGAACAGACCAAAATGCTCATTTGGTGAATGTATGGAGTCCGAATCAAGCCCGAATCCCATAAGAATCGTCTTCAGCCCTAAAATATCCTCAAATAAAGCTACGATTGGTATACTGCCGCCACCGCGCTCAGGGATTGGTGCTTTCCCAAAAGTGGTTTCCATCGCCCTGTGGGCAGCTTGATACTCTTCACTGTCGGTGGGAAGTAATACGGGCTCGCCACCGTGGTGGGGCTCTACTTCTACCTTCACGCTATCCGGCGCTATCGAAATGAAGTGATTCTTAAACAACTCTGTTATTTTATCGCTATTTTGATTGGGAACCAATCGCATACTAATTTTTGCAAAGGCCTCAGAAGGAAGCACGGTCTTTGAACCTTCGCCCGTGTATCCCCCCCAAATACCATTGACATCTAAGGTAGGTCGAATGGAGGTGCGCTCAATGGTGGAATAGCCTTTTTCACCCTGAACATCATCTATATCCAGATCATCCATATATGCTTGCTTATCAAAAGGAATTTGAGCGATTTTATTGCGCTCTTCTTCCTCCAATTCCATCACATCATCATAGAATCCCGGTATGGTTATCCGCTTATTCTCATCCATTAAAGAAGAGATCATGTCGGCTAAGACATTAATGGGGTTGCCAACAGCGCCGCCGTAGACTCCGGAGTGCAAATCCCGATTGGGTCCGGTCACCTTAACTTGCACATAACTCAAACCGCGAAGGCCCACTGATATGGATGGCGTGTCATTCGCTATAATAGCTGTATCCGATACGAGAATCACATCCGCTTTGAGCTTTTCTTTATTTTCTCTCATGTAAGGGCCTAAGTTGGATGAGCCGACTTCCTCCTCCCCTTCGATCATGAATTTGATATTACACTTTAATTTTCCGGTGGCCTGCATAGCTTCAAATGCTTTGATATGCATAAACACCTGTCCCTTATCATCACAAGCTCCGCGAGCAAATATGGCTCCATCGGGGTGAATTTTGGTTTCTTTAATGACAGGTTCGAAGGGCGGAGAAGTCCATAATTCAAGGGGATCTGGGGGCTGAACATCATAGTGACCGTAAATGAGAACCGTGGGGGCATCCGCACCCACTATTTTCTCGCCATAGACAATCGGGTGTCCGGCTGTGGACTCGACTCTCGCCAGGTCTGCGCCCGCATCGAGGATTTTATCCCGAACAAACTCAGCCGCTCGCAAAGTTTCATCGTTGTGCGAAGGATCTGCGCTGACACTGGGAATTTTGAGAAATTCGACCAACTCGTCGCGAAATCGGTCTTTATTTTTTTCTATGTAAGATTGTACTTCTTTCATACTATTTATTTGAGGATTGCGAAGATAATAAAAATGCTTCGTCTTCCGATTTTACAGGTAACGCGATAAGACCTCATAGAGTTCTTCTTCATTCAGGTTGCGTACCAATCGGCCTTCCCGGGCATAACTTACTTTTCCATTCTCTTCTGAAACAATAAACGCTACAGCTGTCGTTCCTTCGGTTGCTCCTACCCCAGCCCGGTGTCGTAAGCCTACACTTTTCGGTAAATCGGGATTTTCAGATACGGGCATAATGGCGGAGGCGGTCTTGATACGACCATCCGAAATAATAACAGCTCCGTCGTGCAGGGGGGATTCCTTATGAAATATGCTCTCGATTAGAGACTGAGAAATCGAAGCATCCACTTTGGTTCCAGACTGAGAGAAAGTCAGGAGGTTCATCGCATCAGCAATAACAATCAAGGCACCGGTTTTCTTTTTAGCCATCCGGACGAGAGCGGATTTTAGCGCTATCACATCCGCTTGTTTATAGGTTTTTTCCTCAATATTTGATGGGAATAAAAGATCGATGACCCGGCTTCGTCGTTTTAAGGTAGAATTGCCTAAAAGCAGCAAAAACCGGCGCACTTCCGGCTGAAAAATGATAATGAGGACAATCACACCTATACTAACAAACTGGCCTAAGATCAAACCCAGCAGATCCATCTCCAGTGTTTTCACTAACCACCAAATCAAATAAAGGAGAACGACGCCGATAAAAATATTCATGGCAATACTTCCTCTCAGCAGACGATAAACGAGATATATGACATAGCCCGTAATCAGGATATCAAGGACGTCCCAAATTCGAACACTGAAAAAGCCGATGTCAATAAGAAATGGTGTCAAGACGATTTGTTTCCTCCAAAGATATTGAAGTTTTTACACAAGCTCTATTTTAGAGCTATTTCCTACGGTAAAAAAATAGCGAAGGACATAAAACACCCAAACCCTTCAAAATTCCTTTATATTTGAAATTCGAAGCGAACTATATTCTAAAAATTATGCGTCGCATATTTTTTCCAGCTTTACTTCTTTTGCTTTTTTCTTTTGAATCGAGCCTAAAAGCGCAACAGATTCCCGAAGAGGTAAAGCAATACATCGAGGATTTCTACTCCATTCGGTCAGATGCTCCCGATCAAATTGACGTAAATATCATTTACGATCAGCTCGCTTACTTTTTAGAAAACCCCATTCCGATAAATGATGCCTCGCGCTCAGCTCTTCAGGACTTATTTTTGTTATCGCCTCTACAGATTGACGCCCTAATGAACTACAGATCGGAAATGGGGCCCTTAGTTGATATTTATGAACTACAGGCTGTTCCCCACATGGATCCCGGAACTATTAAAAGACTTGAGCCCTTTATCACTTTGGGAAAAGCCCCTTCCTGGGTGCAGCAGCCCCTCTCCCAGCTATTAGATGAAGCCCAGGCCACTTTATACCTGCGCTACAATCGAATTCTGGAGCCCGCTAAGGGATTTAAAGATCGCGGAGAAGGTCAGGGCCCAGCTTTTGAAGGCCCCCCGGGAAGACTTTTTACCCGGTTTGTATATCGTCTTCCCAAAAAGTTTTCAGTTGGAGTGGTCGCAGAGAAAGATCCGGGAGAGTCCTTCTTTTCGGGCAGTAATCCAAACGGGTTTGACTACCATGCCATGCACCTCTTTGTCGAAAAACCCATTCAATCTGTAAATCGATTAGCCATAGGGGACTACAATATTAGTCTCGGTCAAGGTCTGATACTCCACTCCGGTTTTGGTGGTGGAAAAACGGCTTTCGTAAACAATATTAAACGTGGCGGATACCCTATACGCCCCCACACCTCCATGGCAGAAAATACTTTTATGAGAGGAGGCGCAGTTGACTTTTCACTTAGCGAGAAGTGGTCAGGGCTTTTTTTCTACTCAAATCGTAATATTGACGGCAACATTGTATTTGGTCAGGACACCCTGGACTCCGGAGAGCCCAATCTGGTCGCATTTTCATCGATTAACAACATGGGAATGCATCGGACGGAAACTGAAATTGCCCGCAAAGGAGCGCTCAATGATGAAATTGTTGGAGGGCGGATTGCCTATGATGCCCATAATATTCAATTTCGAGTCAATTACTTTTCCGAGCGATTTTCAGCGCCATTGAATCGCAGAGATGACTTATACAATTTCTTCGTGCCACAGTCGGATCACTATCAATTTGTAAGTGCGGATTACACTTACATCGGTCGCAATTACCATTTTTTCGGGGAAACAGCTACGAATGGCTTTGGAATTGCGACTTTAAATGGCCTCATGATGTCGCCGCAACGAAATGTTCAGATGAGTTTTATGCACCGCTATTATTCTCCAAAGTATTTCAGTCTCAATGCCAATGTATTTGGAGAAGTCCAACAAGCATTTAATGAGCATGGTTTTTATGCGGGCCTGGATTGGAACATTAAAGGTCCATTCCGGCTTTCGGCCTATGCAGATGTTTGGACTCACCCCTGGCTGCGATTTAATGTCGACGCGCCTTCTCGGGGAAACGAGTACCTACTGCGACTGGAGTACTATAAAAAGAGAAAATTTACTGCCTATTTGCAAGTTCGGAGCAAAACCAGATCTCTGAACCAGCGCTTAGATGGTGCCCGATCAGCTGAAGTGCTGCCTTTGGAGCGTCAACAGTGGAGGCTGCATATCAGTCAAAAATTGACAAAAGCTCTTGAGCTCAGATACCGAGGCGAATGGCTAAGAGCCAAACAATTGAATCAGCCTCCATCGTATGGATATTTGCTGTATGGTGACATGATATATAAACCTATGCGGTACCCGGTCTCATTTACCAGCCGATTTGCTATATTCCGAAGTGAGGACTTTAATTCCAGGCTGTATGCATTCGAAAACAACCTTCTATATAGTTTTTCTATTCCGGCCTATTTTGACCAGGGCGTTCGGGCCTATATAAATGTCCGATGGAAAGTGACTCGTGGCATACTTTGGGAAGCTCGCTTTGCCCGCACATGGATCAATCAGGCCGAGAGTATTGGCTCAGGCCAAAATGAAATCGAGGGAAATACACGAACGGAAGTCGCTACTCAAATAAAGCTTACCTTTTGATAGTTTAGGCTGTTTATCAGTAATTCCGGTTTGTTAATCCAATCTTGCTAATGTGGAAATTCTAGTATTCGGCACCCTGTTTTAAAAAACCTTATATAAGTCCTTCGCTTGATACACCCCCACTCCTATCACGATTTCTTTTTTTGGGCCATCCCCGAAAATCGTGTTGTTGTAAGATTGCTAGGCAAAAGAGTAAACCGTAGGCTTTAGCAAAGGTGCATAAGAGAAAGACGCGTCGAAAAGGCTGTTCGTTGACAATCGATAAATTAGGGACACTGCCGGCAGTCGGACTCAGCCGAGATAGCGGACGGATTGCCGGGCTGTGAATGACATGATCTTTAATTGCCCTTTTTTCAGGGCCTTCGCACAGCCACACCCCCATACTCCTTTTTACTTTTGGCTTAATCCAAAAGTAACAAAAGATCAAGAACCCATCAAA
>CAZVFU010000106.1:0-6780 GCA_964626595.1 uncultured Saprospiraceae bacterium | reverse complement strand
TATGACAACTATCTACCGACGATGATGAAAAACGCAAAAATAGAAATAGCTATTCATCTGTTGTTTTGGTTTTCCATAATATCCGCCCTTAACGTGGATTGGACAGCCAACTGGTTTGACCCGAGTATAAGGCCTAAGACTCCGGCGCCGCTCTCCGTCATCATGTTTACAATTTTTTTTTACGTTAATGCCTATGTTTTACTCCCAAAATATTTTTCTCTTAAAACCTGGGAAAAATACATCGCTTACGCCTTCTTACTATTTATTCTTCCGGAACTTGTACGTATGTTAATTTACAAATTCACTATTTCAGACACGAGTTTTGACGCGCTATTATTTAGCCGGGATAGTTTTCTGTTTGGCACACCCAGTCCTTTCTTTTTTGCTATTAACGCTTCTTTTATTTACCGGTTTACTAAGGACAGGTTGCTAAAGAAAAATCAGAAAAGGGAATTAAATGAAATACCCTCAAAGAAGAGCGCTGCCCCTTATGAAGATTCTAATTTATTGTCTGATGAAGAGGCAAGTATACTTGAACATCAGCTAAATCATCAATTAGAAATCGAAGAGATCTTTTTAAATCCTGAGCTTACATTGAGGGATGTGGCAGAAACAGTGGGAAGTACAGAAAAAAAAGTATCCTATTTGCTCAATCAACGCTTAAAGACTAATTTTTACGAATTCATCAATAAGCACAGAGTAGAAAAATTTAAATTGGAAGTTGCTAAATCAGAAAATAAAAACCTTTCTATTGTCGGTATCGCCTTTAATTGTGGCTTCTCATCTAAAAGTAGCTTTTACCGGGCCTTCAAATCACAAGTCTCCATGTCGCCGTCGGAATACCTAAAGCATTCCTCTCCACGACCATAAGCACAGGCGTTCCGAGTCCTAGATCATCCATTGGCACTCCCCCAAGGTATAAAATCGTCTCAATTCTTCCGGTGAGACTCCTTCAGTCCCAAGAAGATGGGTTTTCCAGTTTCGTGCTCATATTTTTGAAAAAAACTTTACGCAAATGAAATTGTCCCTTCAAAAAATCACCAAGATCTATAGTAATGGGGTTAAGGCAATTGATAGCATAAGCGTTGATATCTCCCCAGGTATGTTTGGTCTGTTGGGGCCTAACGGCGCTGGAAAATCAACCTTAATGAGAACGATTGCTACCCTTCAGTTACCGGACGCTGGAAAGGTGCTATTTAACGGCCAGAATATATTCTCAGATAAAACAACTTTTCGAAGGCACTTAGGATACCTCCCACAGGAATTCGGGGTATACCCGAAAGAATCCGCCCTTGGGCTATTAAACTATTTTGCCATTTTAAAAGGTATTTCTTCTAAAAAAGAGAGAGCAATAATAATAGATAAAGTTCTTACTTTGACCAACCTTCAAGAGGTTAAAAAAAAGCGCGTCAGTACCTTTTCCGGAGGAATGAGGCAACGGTTTGGTATCGCACAATTACTTTTAAACCAACCAAAAGTCATCATTGTGGACGAGCCAACAGCAGGATTAGACCCTGCGGAGAAGACGAGATTTTTGAATGTACTAAGAAATATCGGAAGCGAAAATATTGTCCTGTTTTCCACACATTTGGTTGAGGATGTGAAAGAACTTTGTAAAGATATGGCCGTTCTCAACAAGGGTAAGCTGTTGTCGCAGATTGATCCGAAAACCGCTACGGAAGGCTTAAAAGGAAAGATTTGGGAAACTGCATTGTCCGAACCGGAAATGGTCAGAACTTCCGTTCCATTCCTGAAGCTTAGCGACAGGTACAATGAGAACAATACCTTGGTTTATAGAATTTATGCTGAAATATGCCCTTCTGAAGTTTGCACTCCGGTCAACCCGAAACTGGAAGATTATTATTTCCTAATGCTAACCCAAGCATAGAATGAGAAACGCCATTTTTCAGCACGAAATAGGAACCTGGTTAAAATCTCCATTATTTTATTTATTGACTGGAAGCTTCTTTCTTTTTTCACTGTTGACCATGCTGGGAACCGGCGGCTTTTTTGACGGGCCTATCAATTCCACCGAAGCGGTCAAATTATTAAACTCACCATATTCCTTGAGTGCTATCAGTTTTCTTTTCGCCAAGTTTTTAATGTTTGTAGTTGCCATTTTCGGAGGTTTCAGTTTGTACAGAGATTACAGGAATAAAACACATGCTATCCTTTACTCCTTCCCCATTTCGAAATCATTTTACCTGATTGGCAAACTAGGCAGTACACTTTTTTTATTGGCTGTGATCAGCCTGGTTACTGTTTCTGGCATCTGGCTCGGTGAAATATTATTAGGTACAGCCAACCCTAAAATAGGAACGGCCAGCTCTTTAGGATATGTTATAGCCTTGTTTGTATACCTTATTCCTACCTTGATCATAGTTGGAGTATTGGTTTTTGTAACGGTGGGCCTGTCAAGAAATATATTAAGTGGGTTTGTTGTTGTTACATGTTTTGTATTGTTCCAATTAATATTGGAAAATATATTTTTTGAACAGAAAGTATTGTTGGCCCTACTGGACCCATTCGGTCAAAACGCATTTCATTTAGCCACAAGTGATTGGGATTTTACATGGCAAAACTCATACAGGCTTCCCGTAAATCTGATCGTTATAAGCAACCGTATCTTGTGGTTATTAATGGCGTTTTTAATCTATCGTGTTTTCTTTAGAAAATTTGATTTCCAATATGATGCCGTTTGGCAATACAGAAAAGCTCCTCACGAAAAGAAAGCCGCTGCTGCATATCCGAAGGTTCAAACTGATCCAATTCGAGACATTCACTTAGACTATTCTACTACTGCGAAGATAAAATGTTTGTTGCAACTGATGATCTTTGACTTTAAAAGCATTATTAAGAACTGGATGTTCCTGATGCTTTGTTTCTTTGGATTAGCTACAGTATTTTTCATTCAACTAAAAGTGACTAATACCGGTGAGTTTAATTTGTTCCCAATTACAAGACTTTTTCTTGGAGCACCATTAAGCATTTATAATCTGATCATCATCGTCAGTACTTTTATATTCTCAGGAATGTTGATCAATAAGCCGAGACAGTATAAAATGAACCTGATGCTGGATGCTGCCCCGGTCATGGACTGGCAACTCCTACTTTCCAAAATCGGAGCTATCAGCTTAGTTCAGCTTGTCCAGTTACTGGTTTTTATTTTTATAGCTATAAGTATCCAAATCATTAACGGGTATCATAATTTTGAATTTGGTCTTTACCTTTTCCATCTTTTTGTTTTAGTGTTTCCGGTACTATTCGTTTGGAATGTCACCAGCCAGTTTGTTCATACTTTAACACCTAATTTCTTTCTTGGACTGTTTATCCTTGCAGGCTTATGGTTGGGCGCACAATCATTAGAACAATTAGGTATTCAAACCAACATATTAAAATACAACTTCCTGCCAGTTTTGGAATATTCTGGTTTCAATGGATATGGACATCAATTAAAAGGACACCTTCTCCTTATTTCTTATTGGCTTGTGTTTGGTTTGTTTTTAGCCATTGGATTATCTATTATCTGGTACAGGGGCAGTATATCTTCTATAAAAGAAATGTTGATTTTAGCTAAGTCCAGAATGAACAAGCCCCTTACATCACTATTAATTTTATTAGCTATAAGTTTTTTATGGTTAGGACACAGAATCTACAGCTTAGAAAATGTAGCTAAAACACCGAATACAGCTAATCCGAAGCAAACGCTAATTGACTACAAAAAAGAGTGGAAAAAATATAGCCGTATTACCCAACCTAAGATAACAGAGGTTGACCTAAGGATCGACCTGTTTCCCGGTGAGGAAAGTTTTACTGCACGAGGCGTTTACAAACTGGTTAACCAAAGTAGTGAAATTATAGACACTATTTTTATCCGAACCGGGTTTGACGAAATCACCGAATTAAACTGGCTTGGGAACGCTCAGCTATTGAGGGAACATGCAGGTATGAAAAGCTATTTGTTCAAACTGACCGACTCCCTATATCCTGGAGACAGTGTGGCACTTTCATTTGACATCAGGAGTACCCCAAATACGATCTTCTCCCGAAATTCAAATGTGCTTAAAAATGGAACGTACCTCCGGCAGGACATTTTGCCGAGATTAGGTTATCAATTTATCGAACATGAATTGCCATTAACGAACAGTTGGGTACATAAAAATAATTATTTTCATAGAGATGCGAGTTATGTGAATATTCATACCGTGATAAGCACCTCTGAAGAGCAGATAGCAATGGCTCCCGGAGAGTTAATCTCAGAAAAAAAAGAAGGGAAGCGAAATATTTACGAGTATCGTTCTCCTGTGCCTGTAAAATTTAATTTTTCATTTCATTCGGCAATAATGGAAGTAATAGAAGAAAAATATCAGGAGACAGAAATTAAAATATATTATAAAAAAGGACATGGTTTTAATACAAAAATGATGCTCGACGGACTCAAATCTTCACTAGATTACAATAGCAAACTGTTTGGACAGTATCCATATAGCCAGCTTAGAATAATAGAATTTCCTCATACCGAAGCAAGTTACTCAGCGACCTTGATTTCAAACAATATACCTGCTTCCGAAGTCCTATTCAACATCAATACAGAGGAGATGGATGAAAATATCAACTTACCGTTCTATGTCATGGCACATGAACTAACGCATGAATGGTTTGGAAACCAGGTAATGCCTGCTGATGCTGAAGGCGCTAAAATGTTGACTGAAAGCATCACAGAATACATAACTTTGTCCATTTATGAAGAGTTCCTTGGGAAGGCAAATGCCGATAGTTTTTTGAACATACAATTCAACAGATACCATAAAGGCAGGAAAAAAGAAAAAGGCAAAGAAAACCCTCTTAGTAAAGTGTCAAGTTATCAAGAATACATTTCTTATGGAAAAGGGGCTATTGCATTCAATGCAATTTCAAAATCCATTGGCAAGGAAAAATTTAATCTATTATTACAGAACTACTTAATGAAGTATAAGTATCAGACCAAGTATTACCCAACTACGAAAAATTTTATTCAATTACTAAAGAGAAACACAAATAAGGAAGAACACAAGCTCATAGACTATTGGTTGACACAGACTAATGCTTTAAATTAGTTGCTTTAATTTAAATGGTATACCCATAACACAAGCTAAAACGGCAATAGGCTCCATTTGTCAACTACTGTGCATACCCCAACCGGTATACAACCGATACCAAAAAAGCATAATAAAATGAAAAACCTGAAGCATATCGTTTTAACAGTGGGACTCTGGATGTGCAAACTTTAAACAATGATGAAGGCTAGGGTTCGATGGTGAGAGTGAAAAATATAACAACTGGAAAACTAGCGGCATCCGCAAGAACGTAGGGTGCTTTAAAAACGATTGAAGCTCTTGCTGGTATTTATCAAATTTCCGTTCAGGCAATCGTTATGAAAGGTATTGAAACTTATGCCGAAATGGATAGCATAGAAGTAAAGTCTAATTCGGCCACACCTATATCACATTATTTTGAATCTGGTGTTGCTAAGATAAGTGTACAAACTGCAGATGGCGAATTGATCGAAACGACGGTAATTTCAACGAGAGCCAATCAAATATCGCACGTTACAGAAGGTAGAACATATCCTTCAGCTAGGAATAACCCAAAGAGTGCTTGTTGAAGTCGGGGAGGTATCCTATGAAAATTTTAACTTTAGGTGTTCACAAAGGCAACTCCAAAACCTTAACAATTGAGGTAAACAAAGGCGAAACCGTAAATGAAAACATAATCTTCAAAGGATGGCACATCAAGCTGTAAAACCATATAGTTTTTTAATGTATTTTCTGGCCAGTATTGCATTTTTCTTTCTGGGACTAGCTTACGCAGGCGTTACCCAAGCTGGAAAAGGACAAATGTTAGCAAGTGGTGCGATTGTGCTCGGGTACGGTGTTATAGGAATGCTGATCGGTTTCATATTGGCGTTGATTGCAGCTTTTAAAGTCAGACGTAGTATCATCCTTAGGCTTAATGTGGTGTTAATTCTGATTATTGCCGCCTCACTTATCTTCCTCAAGATAAAAAATCAAAAACGTCAAAAAGCGAGGTCATCAGGCGAACAAGCGATAATGAAAGAACCGACCATCCCCATTTTAACAGACTCTGTAGCAAGTGATGCGATGGATATAAAATGGGTGTCGGATGATCATAATCAAACCAATTCCAAGATAGGATTGGGAATGTTCTCTCCAAACTATAGAGAAGGTCAGACGATGTATTTCTATAGAAATTTGACAGCGGGGAAACCGATTCAAGACCATAAAACTACAGACAGCATTACTTTTAAGCGACTTGAAAATGGAGGTGTTGAGATAGCTGCCGCGCCTCCCTGGTTGGTGCCGGCTCATCTCAAGCTAGACTACGACATACTGTACTTCAAAGTCGTGTCGGAGAGTCGTGATGTAGTGGAAGTGGTCGTGAATAAAACCAATGGCCAAACTGCAATTGTAGATAAATATGCTGGAAACCTTCAGTACTGGCCTGAGTTTTTCTTAGGTGTGAACAGTGTGGAGTTTATCGATACAGAGAATCCAAAGATTTTTGTGAAGCCTTTAGACCATGCCGCTTTGGTAAATCGACCTTACACCTTTATGAGTCCGCAAAGAGTAAAGCAATCCTGGATGTCTGTAAAATTAATGAATGATAATTTTGAGGCGGTTGGTGAAGGTTGGATTAAGTGGAGAGATAATGAAAAGCTCTTGATCTCCTATTCACTTTTGAATTAAGTATAGAGCTCTTGTCGCATAGAAATCCAATACT
>CAZVFU010000105.1:0-6798 GCA_964626595.1 uncultured Saprospiraceae bacterium | reverse complement strand
CCTAATACGGATCCACATCTATGCGTACCCGGACGCTAGAAAAACCCGAACTCTTATGCAGGCGTAAAATGCCATCTTGTATGATCTGTTTGTTAGCTGCAAGTTCGCTGAGGTTCCCTTTGATTTTCAATTGGATGTGGTAGAGATAGTAATTCGCAATGCGGGGAATGGGAGCCTGCGCTACAGGCTGCAAACTGCCGATAAGTTTATCTTTGTAGTAGTGATATAAGGCCTGCGCTCCATCATGGGCCTTATTTGGATTTTTATGTTTGATCTCCAAATGGATCAAGCGGGTAAAAGGCGGATATCCCAGCGTTTTTCGTTCCGACATGTCGCGTCGGTAAAAGCCCTCGTAATCCCGGCTTTTTACACTCTGTAAAACGGGATGTGTGGGCTGATACGTTTGGATAGCCACATAGCCTTTCTTTTCCCTTCGCCCTGCTCTTCCAGCCACCTGTGTCAGCAGTTGAAAAGCGACCTCATTAGTACGGAAATCGGGAAAAAACAGCAATTGGTCGGCATCGACTACGCCCACCATACCGACATTATCAAAGTCCAGTCCTTTACTCACCATTTGCGTTCCAATGAGGATTTGCGTCCGCTGTCGGTCAAATCGCTTGACGATTTTCCCAAATGCATGTTTCCCTTTAGCGGTATCCCAATCCAGGCGCTCGATGCTGATGCTGGGAAAAATATCTTGTAATTCATCTTCCACTCGCTGGGTGCCCAGCCCTTTTTCAATTAAAGAAGGCGATCCGCAGTCGGGACAGCGGGGGAGGAGGGCCTGCTGGAATCCACAGTAATGGCATTTTAGCTTGCGCTCGCGTTTGTGTAAGGTCAGGCTAATGTCGCAGTGCCGGCACATCGCATGATAGCCACAGGTCGTGCAGTGGACGACAGGAACGTAGCCTCGGCGATTGTGAAAGAGAATGATTTGCTCCCCGATACCCAGATGGTGTTCCATCCGCTCGATGAACGGAGGAGAAAAATTCCCCTTCATTTTCATGCGTTGCTGGGTTCCGGAGACATTGATCAGCTCGATATCCGGGAGGGCCACCCCGCCGTAGCGCTCATTGAGTTCCGAATAGCCGTATACACCCTTTTGCGCTTTATAAAAAGAGTCAAAAGAGGGGGTGGCGCTACCCAGAATCACCTGGCAGTCTTCTGTCCATTGAGAGACCATGATAGCCGCAGAGCGTGCATGATATCGGGGTGCCGGATCGTATTGCTTAAAGGAACGGTCGTGTTCTTCATCTACGATAATAAGACCCAGCTTCTGAAAAGGAAGGAGAATCCCTGAGCGGGGAGCCAGAATGACTTTTTTGCCTTCCAGGATGGACTGCCATACTTCCACCCGCTCCTGGGCATTGAGTTTACTGTGGTAGACGGCCAAATCGGCTCCAAATACTTCTTTGAGCCGGTCGGTGAGTTGTGCTGTGAGCCCAATTTCCGGCACCAAGTACAACACTTGCTGATCGTTCTTGAGGGATTCGCGTATGCACTCGATGTAGACCTGCGTCTTTCCGCTTCCTGTCACTCCTTTAATTAGAGAAACGGCCTTACCCTGGGCTTTTGCCGATTGGATTTCTTTCAACACTCGGTCTTGCTCCAGACTCAGTGTATCCGAATAACTGATATCTTCTCCATAATCGGGCAAGCGACTCACCGTTCGTTCTACTATCTCGATGATGCCCTTTTTCTCAAGGGCTCGGGCCACAGAAATGGTGACCTCGGCTTTATGACTCAGAAAAGGCCAGGAAACCTCCTCCTTTTTGCGGGATTCCTGATTGAGCAGCATGAGTAAATTGGTCTGGTGCTCAGAGCGGGCGCAGGCATCAAAAGCCTCCCGCAATTCCGGCGCCTGGGGATGATAGGGATCGCGAAAGCGTAGAAATTTTTCTTTGCGTTCCTTGTATTGGTCTTCCATCTCCTCTTTCAGCCGGATGTACCCCTTCTCCATCATTTTTTTGAGTAGGGGCAGGATGGTCTTTTTATCTAAAATTTGAGAGACTTCCTTGAGGGACAATTCGGTTTGCTGTTCCAGGGCTTCGATGACCAAATACTCTTCATTTTTCAATATCGTCTGATCTTCCGGCAGACCGTCGCCCAGAGTGACTACACTTTGGCTGGCCATTTTTAATCCGGAGGGCAAAGCGGCATGCATTACCTGACCCAGCGTACAGGCATAATAGTGGCCAATCCATTTCCACAACTTCAGTTGAGCCGGTGTGATTATGGGCTCTTCATCAATGGGCTGTAGAATGGATCGAATGTCGTACTCAGTGTGGGTGGGCTCAGTCTCCTGTCCGATGACTAAACCTGCATACCGTTTTTTAGAGCCTACGGGCACTTCCACGCGGATGCCAAAGCGTATGTGGCTTTGCCATTCTTTAGGCACTTTGTAGGTAAGCGGCCCGGAGATCGCCAGCGGAATGATAACCTGGATGTAGGCTGCGCTCGATTTCATAGGGGAAAGGTAAGAAAAAATGAAGGGTGTAAATAGCTACGAATTCTTAGATTGAGTGATTATTTACGCATTTTGTTTTCAGCTTAAAAAAAGATGTCTTTTGCTGCTCGAAAGGTATTGGCATGAGCGTCGATGATCTGTGCGATGCGTGGGGAATAGCCTCCGCCCATGGTGGCAACGATGGGGATCTGGTGGCGATGAGCCTCGCCGAATACGATCAAGTCTCGTTCCATGCACTCCTGAATGGAAAGCGATAGACGACCTAGCTTATCAGCTTCCAATACATCCACACCGGACTGAAAAAAGATAATATCGGGTTTCACTCGATTAATCAAGCGGGGCAGCAGCCCCTGCAACTTCGGCAGATAGCTGCTTCCTGTCGTTCGGTCGGGCCAGGCCATATCTAAATCTGACGGGGGCTTTCTGTGGGGATAGTTTTTGGCGCCGTGCATGGAAAAAGTAAATACGCGTTTCTCTCCGGAGAAAATGGCTGCATTTCCGTTACCCTGATGCACGTCGAGGTCTACAATTAGAATTTGTCGAACTTTTTTTTCATTCAGTAGCATCCGAGAGGCTAAAGCGATGTCATTAAAAACACAAAAGCCCTCGCCGTGATCTGAAAATGCATGGTGCGTCCCACCGGCGATATTAAGGCTTACACCTTCCTCACGTGCATGAAGGGCACACTCATAGGTGCCTCGCGCAATGTATCGACCGCGATCGACGAGGTCGGCACGCATGGGAAAGCCGATCTTCCGCTCCTCTTTTCGCGTTATGGTTTGAGTTTTGAGTTTTTCCCAGTAGGTTGGGGTATGCACTCTGAGAATATCTTCTTCTTGCAAACGCTGGGGATGAAAAAAGTCTGCTTTCTCCAGCGTACCTTCGTAAAGTAACTGCTCGGGAAGGATTTCGTACTTTTCCATAGGAAATCGGTGTCCTTCAGGTAATCCATATTTGTACACAGGGGCAAAGGCTACTTTCATAATCCAAAAAATAACGGTAGAAGAAAGCAAATTGTTTGTTCTGAAGCCCGGGCCTTTTTTTTGTTTTAAACCCGGATGGGCGATAAAAGGGAAAATCTCAGTAGTTGCGATAGTGCTGTGCAGGGGTGACGACCGAAGGGAGGAAGACCGAACCCACCCCAACTGTTGGGGTGGGCGAGGGCCGAGCGAGGCCGCCGATGTACGACGGTTCAACCGAGGACAGAGGCGGGGGCTCTGAGCGAGCCCCGGAACATAACGCCCCGCCGGGCGCGCACAGGCGGCCGGTGGGGATCGCCCTCATACCCCTATTGAACGAGCGTAATACTTCCCTTGAAATGCTGCACTTGCCCCTCGCTATTCAAAAACTGAAAGGAGTACACATAAACGCCAGGCGGCAGGGGCTCTCCATTCGTACGCCCATCCCAGCCCGCGGAAGGTGCATTAATTGGGATATTTCTTCGCTCGAAAAGCTGGTTGCCCCAGCGATCGAAAATACGAAGCGATTCAATGGCGCCGGTCCCGGGCGCTGCAAAAAGACTAAAGTGGTCGTTGATGCCATCGCCGTTCGGACTAAATACATTGGGGATGAAAATATCCTCGCCGGCTTCAAGAACGCTAAGGCTAAAAATAGCCTCGCCCGGGCATCCATTGCTATCGATAGCGGTAAGCTGAATGGTCGTCGTCACCTGCGGAAAGGCCAGTGGTGAGGGGCAATCTTCACAACTTAAAATGTTGGTGGGCGTCCATTGGAAATTGCTGAGGGCCTCGCTATTCGTGACATTCAATTGAAGGGTGTCACCCTGAATGATTTCGTTGGAACCTATAATTTGAAAGGACAGCGGTAGGACCTCCTCCCCAATAAAAGAAAAGGTGTCGCTGGAACAGCCCGCCGCATCGGTAAGGGTAAATGAATTCGGACCGAGGTTCCCCGTAAAGGATGCGGGTGTAGTTGTAAAGGTGTCTTCCACTCCATTGAGCTGGATCCGATACGGTCCAGAGCCTTCCATGCTGTCTATTCGGACCTGTGTTCGTAAATTTTCATTGCAATCCGGAGGGAGTAGGGTGAAGTCGGCAGGCAGGGATTCGAAGGTCAGATTGACGATCACCACGGAGTCACAGCCGTTGGCTGCCCCGCCCGGGATGCGAACCATACCCATGGGATTGTCCTCTGTAAAGGTGGAGTCGGCTACGACCAGACTATCGCCCGGACATAAGCTCTGGTCGATGAGTTGTTGGGCCAGGGGCGCTTCTGATACCGAATAGTCTTCACTATAGCTGCAAGTCCCACTGTCAGTGATTTCGATCGTGCCGGAATAGGATAAAATATTGAAGGTGGTATCTGACTGAATTTGGATAAGTGGTATGCCATCCAAGAGGATTTGATAGGGTGGGAGCCCATCGAGATTTTCTACACTGATAGTAACCGAATCGCCCGCGCACACGGTATTCGGGAGGATAAGTTGCGCATTCAGATCTGGGGCGGGCGTTACAAAAGTAGTTCCGAGTGCCAGGCAGCCGAGTGTGGTATCGCGCACTTCTACGGCATAATTGCCGGGTTCCGCATTGAGGATGGGGTTTTGATTCCGCAGACTATCTACACCCCAATCAAAGGTGTAATCGCCAGAACCTCCGCTTACAAAAACTTCAACTTGTCCACTTTGGGGCGCTGCGCACGTTGGGGGGGTGCTCACAATACTATCGATGCTAAAGATGCCACAACCGCCATTCGGCATAAAAAAGGAACAGGTATCTATGCATCCAAGGTTATTTTCAATGGTTATGAAGTAGGTGCCGGAGTCCAGATCATCGAAAAGGAGGGTATCGGACAGCATACCCGAAATCTCATTAAAATAATTAAATCCGTTGATCGTGAGACTGATGGGCTGGGAGGCTGAATCCATAACCACACCACCCACGCCATCACTTACACCAAATCCGGAGGGGATCGAAAAGACCTGGCAGTCAAAATTTAGAACACTGGGATTGGGCTGGTCAACCTGGAGGGTGTCGGCGCATAAACTCAAAGTATCTACAGCAATGATTTGATAGCTCCCGGCGGCTAAATTAGATTGCTGCAACTGATTCAGCGTGTCTGAATTCCAGATATAAAGAGTATGTGGCGTTGTATCTATAGCCGTTAAACGGATGAGTAAATTGCTATCCGTGGGGCAGCCCTCAAAAAAAGCGGTATCGAGTTCGATTTGCAATAGGCAGCCCCCCGCTGTCAAATTGATTTCACAGGAATAGCTGCATCCCAGGCTATCAGTCAGGGTAATGGTGTACAGGCCCTCACCCAAATCGGTCCAAATCAGGCTGTCAGTATCCAGTCCAGAGGAGTCCCGGCTCCCTTGTGGACCGATCAGACGGGCTTCATAAGGCGTTGCGATTTGATCAACAGAAAAGCCGAGCACCCCATCTTCTAATCCGGCTTGTGAAGGATTCTCCACGACAAAGCAGTTGAGGTCTGCAGGCGTGGCCGGATAATCCAAACGGAGGCTGTCCCGGCAACCGGTTAGGGTATCAATATACTGGATGAGGTAGACCCCTGCTAAAAGTTCGTTTCGCTCAGCTTGAGATACGGTATCTGTATTCCAAATAAGGAGGGTATGGCTGTCCAAAGGATTCGGGGTGAGACGTATCGTTAAACTGCTGTCAGCAGGGCAACCCTCAAAAAAAGCCGTGTCGAGTTCGATATTGAGATCACAAGGGGTATCGGTGAGGGTAAATGTACAAGTTTGGGTACAGGGAATACTGTCCTGTAGAGTGACTTCATAGGTACCCGCCGGGAGATTTTCAAAAGTGTAGTTGAGGTCGGGCACATTGAGGTTCAGATTCAAGGGACCGCTGATTTGGAGTGAATAGGTCGGCGGTCCTCCAGCTGTCATGACCGGTATGCCTCCCGTCCAGGAGATCTGAACACGTCCGTCTTCATTTCCCGGCGCGGACACCGGATCCAGGATTTCGCAATTCAGTAGCTCGAGTGCATTTTCATTTTCGTTGATGCGAAAAGTATCTGAAGCCACACAATTATCATCGGTGACAAGGAGTTCGTAAAGACCTGCTGTCAGATTATCGACAGTATCCAACTGGCTCAGGGTATCCATACTCAGGTAGTTCCGCCATAGATAGGTATAATTGCCGGTGGGGCCACCTAGAACTTGAGCTGTGGCCTGTCCTGTGGAATCGCTTAAACATTGAAGTGAGTCGAGAATACTAAAGGTATTAATTTCGAGATCGCAGTCTACTGGGGAAAGTGTTAGACTACAAGCCGTAACGCAGCCATTTTCATCTACAATTTCGATGTCATATGTTCCGGGAGAGAGTGTATCAATGATTAGGGGAGAAGTG
>CAZVFU010000104.1:0-6938 GCA_964626595.1 uncultured Saprospiraceae bacterium | reverse complement strand
GGTAAACCTTCCATACCCTAAACAAAACAGGCCCAAAAGAACTTCCTCACCCGACTCATTGAGTCACCTACTGAAAAAATGGTAATTTTGTTCCACACGAAAAACGAAATGAAATGTCATTAACTGAAAGCTCAATGTTGGATTTAGGAACCCACGCCCCTGACTTTAAATTATGGGATGTGGTCAAAGAGAAAAAGCGGACTTTGAGTGATCTCCGCGGCCCCAAAGGAACCTTAATTGCCTTTATCTGCAATCATTGTCCGTATGTGATTCACATACAGGAAGCCTTCGTCGATTTAGTAAAAGACTATGATGAACAGGGCATCGCCACTATCGCCATTTCCTCCAATGACGCAGATAACTATCCGGCTGACCGACCCGAAAAAATGAAGGAGCGCGCCGAAGAGTTGGATTTTGACTTCCCCTATCTCTATGACGAGACGCAGGAGGTAGCAAAAGCCTACAAAGCAGAATGCACACCTGATTTATTTTTGTTTGACGAAAACATGCAATTGGTCTATCGCGGCCAGTTCGATGCCTCTCGACCCGGAAATGACCAAGCCATCACCGGTGAGGACCTCAAGACGGCTTTTGATGAACTTCTGGCCGGCCGACAAATTCCGGAAAACGAGCAGCGTCCCAGTGCGGGTTGCAACATCAAGTGGAAATAAAAATAGGCACCTACCGAATTCGATAAGTGCCTACCATCCCGTGCTTGAAAGGATGTTTTCGCGGGAACACGCTTGACATTCCCGCACGTACAAAACCAAAAAGATAGCTACGAAAGCTCCGCAGACGACATGGCACCTGCGCAGCTACCGCTGGGTGGTATCACCATTAGCTATCCAAACCAAAACCATAATAATACTGTCCCGGTCGATCTAAATATCGACCTTCTACCAATATTCCACCCTGCGTACTCGTCAATTTTTCTTGAAAATCTTCAGCCGTGCGGATCGTTTCCTGGTTAATACTCATCACCACAAAACCTTCCATCATTTGCGTATTATTTCGGATGATACCTCCGCGAATATTTTCTATCACCGCACCTCCATTAATATTCAGTTGTCCTTTTTCCTCTTCTGTCAAATCGCGAATATCTATACCGAGTTTAGACAGTTCCGGCGAGGCCACTGCAGCCAGGGATTCGGCATCATAAGCCCCTTTTAGCGTCACAGGCAGCGTAAGAACCTGACCCTCGCGCAAAATTTCCAACTGAATCTCATCGCCGGGGCGATATCGAGCTACCCGCTCTTGAAGTTCAGGTGTAGTCAAGATTTCGGCGTCGTCAATGGCAGTCACCACATCCTCCGCGAGTAGTCCTGCTTCCTCAGCAGCGCTACCCTGCATGACACTATCGATGTATACACCTTCGGGACGATCCAGATCGAGCTCACGCGCCAGGGCGCCGTCTACATTTCGAATCTGTACACCCAAATATCCTCTTTGCACCGTACCGAATTCCAATAGGTCTTCTATCACCTTGCTTACGATGTTGGAGGGAATCGCAAAGCCATATCCGGAATATGTGCCCGTCGGACTCATGAGAGCCGTGTTGATTCCAATCAAACCCCCTTGAAGGTTGACCAGCGCGCCCCCGCTGTTACCGCGATTAATGGCCGCATCGGTCTGAATAAAAGACTCGATCGCAAATTTATTTCGATTGATATTAATATTTCGGGCCGTAGCACTCACGATGCCCGCTGTGACGGTCGCTGTAAGATTAAATGGGTTACCTACAGCCATCACCCACTGACCGACATTCACCTGATCTGAATTGACCAAAGGTAAAGCCGTAAGTTGATCTGCTTCGATTTCCAGCAAGGCCAAATCCGTGGTCTCATCCGATCCCACCAATCGCGCTTTATATTTTCGATTATCACTTAGTGTCACCTCGATTTCCTCCGCATTGTCGATCACGTGGTGATTCGTCACGATGTAGCCCTCCTCATTGATGATCACACCCGAGCCCGAGCCCATACCATATTGCGGTTCCCGAGGTTGCTGAGGCTGTTGTCGAAAGAAAGGTGACCCATCCCGCTCAAAGAATCGTCGAAAAGGATCCATATTCTGCATTTGCGGACGCTCCTGGCGAATTTTAGATTGAATATAGACCGTCGCCGGCATGACCTGAGCCGCCGTTTTCTCAAAGTCCACCGGTACCAGGTCTCCATCCGGATTCACTTGATACAGCGCTTGTTGAGCGGCGACCTGATCTACCTTTTGAATGCGCACTTCCGGCCCCTGATCCGCCGTCGTCCACTGCGATAGTCCATAAAACGTACCTACTGAAGCCACGACAGCGATCACTGCCGACCATATCAAATTCGTTTTCATAGTATAAATTTTTAGTTCGATATGTATAACTGCATCAGTTCCGTTTTTGTGCTCCTGAACCACCTATTTAACGACATATTAACACTTCTTTTACAAATAATATTTTGGCCGCACCCCGCGAGGCGCCGGTCGGCGGCGCTCGCGGGTCGGGTCGTCCAGGGGTGCCGTCCCCGAGATCGCCAGGGGCGATTCTCGGGACCACCATCGCTGCGCTTGGTGCCCTTCCCACCCCTTGCGGGGCCTGCGCGCAGGGCTCACCGTAATTTGTTCGCTTTCCTCAAAGGCAGCCTACATCAGCCAAGTAACATATCCTGTACTCATTGACCTGCTGGGCTTTTATAAAATAAAACAAAAAACTTTCTCCCATCCACCAACGGAAGAGCCCCTTATTCCCATCTATACAAATAGAGGCCTTTAATTAGACAGGTATTATACAGGTCGACCGTATAATATCAACAAAAAATAGTACTTTAACATTAAACCCCAATAAAATGAGACTTATCCTCTTTTTTTCTGCCTTAATGATTTTTGCCATGTCCTGTGCTACAGATACATGCACGGAAAAACGAACTTATGTCCGTTATGACCGAGTTTATGTCACTCCGGATGAATATAGACTGGCCACTGCCAATTTTGAAGAACCGCGCGAGATGGAAGAACCCGGGAAAATTTATTTCTATAATGACCTGATTCTTATCAATGAGATACGAAAAGGGATTCACTGGATAGACAACACAGATCCGAACAATCCAATCCCATTAGGCTTTTTGCCGATCCCCGGGAATCACGACATGGCGATTCAAAACGACATTCTCTATGCCGATGGGTATACGGATCTGGTACTGATCGATATCTCAAATTATAATGATCCCCGATTATTAGATCGGAGGGAAGACATTTTTCAGTCCCACTATTTTTCCAACTCTAATGGTATTTCTTCTCATTTAGTACCGACCGAGGTCACGGAAACGATAGATTGTAGTGAACCCAACTGGGGCCAGTCCTGGTTTGGTCGCGATGATGCTGTTTTTTTTGAGTCGACAAGCTCGTGGAGTATAGCAAACGGGGCCATCGGCAGCGGCCCCAGCGGCGGACCTCAGCCCAACCAAACGGGGCAGGGTGGCTCCATGGCTCGATTTACCATCACTAAAAATCACCTCTATGCCGTCGGAAGCGCCGAGATATTTAGTTTACCGATTTCTGCCGATGGTTCCGTCGGAGCAGTAACCACCACCGGTCTTCCATGGGGGATTGAGACCATATTCCCTTATAAAGATTTGCTGTTTTTAGGCGCCAGCAATGGGATGCACATTATGTCCCTGGATGATCCCGGTCAGCCGCAACACGAGTCCACTTTTTCACATGCCAATGCTTGTGATCCGGTAGTCGTCCAGGATGATATTGCCTATGTGACACTGCGCGGAGGTACAACATGCGGTGGTTTTGATAATCAGCTGGATGTATTGGATGTTTCTGATATTCATAATCCGCGTTTATTGCACACCTATAGTATGGATAATCCGCATGGTCTGGCTGTGTTGGAAAACCTTCTTTTTATTTGTGAAGGAGAACACGGACTTAAGGTTTTTGATGTAGATGATATTAGTGCGATAGATCAAAATCGCTACAGCCACCTAAAAGGGTTTCATGCCTATGATGCAATTGCGCTGCGCGGAAAGAGTCTGCTGGTTATTGGAGATGACGGGTTTCGACAGTATGACTTCAGCGACCCGGCACAGATGAAACTCATGAGCCATATCTATGTAAATCGACCATAATGCGAAATATTCAATATTTCACCCTCGGAATACTTTTTTGGGCAGCCATGGGATCAGTAGGGGCTCAGCAACCGAAAGGTCCCACCTCATTTGAATATAAGACGTATTTCAGGCTACAGGAAAATCAAAGTTTTTATGGAGAGTTGATTGATATGCGTGGCGACACCGTGGAAGTCGAGCTACCCAGTGGAAGCCGTGTAAAACTGCTGGATAAGAATATAAAAAAGATGGAAGTACCCGATCCTGACAATAAAACGTATGAAACGCGAGGGGTGGAGGAAAATCACCTCTTCAGGGATAAGATCAGCCCACACTTTTTTCAGCTTTCCAGTGGGTTGCTCTTTGGGGGCAGTTCGGATGTTATTTTGTCCGGGGCCAATATGTCATTGGCTTATAAATATCAATGGAGACAGCAGCATTTCCTGGTAGGGCAAATGGGCGTTGATATCCTCGATGGATTATTTCCGGTCGTTTCAGAATCGCTTACCTTGGGATATGATTGGGTGATCTTCACCGACAGAGTAAACCCATTTATTTCAGGCCGTCTGGGATGGGGGATTGCTCAACATTTGAATGAGCAGGAAGAGACGCCCTGGTGGACCCCGCCGGAGCGATCCATCGAAAGCGGCTATCGGGCATCTATCGGCACTGGCGTTTTGTTCACCGGTAAGAAGCACTCCGCTTTTAGTTTAGGTGTAGAATTTGTAGTTCAACAATTGACTTATCGCGAAGTATTTCCGGATGTGCAAACCCGGGTGCTGGATTACTCCCATCGCAGACTTCAATTTAATATGGCTTACACCTTTTGAAATTATTTAAAAAAACATATACGGTTTCTGACTTGATCGAGGGGTGTGTAAAGAACGACCGCCGATACCAGGAAGCTTTGTATATGAAATATTTCGATAAGATGTACCGAATGTGCGTACGCTATATCAAGTCCGAAGACGATACGCTGTCCGTTTTGAATAAGGGATTTTTAAAGGTGTTTGAAAATATAAGCTCCTTTGAGGGAAAGGGCAACTTTGAAGGCTGGGTCCGGCGCATCATATATCACACGATGATCGAGCACTTTCGCAGTCAAAAGTCCTACCAGAAATTCATCGTTTTGGATCCCGGCGATGATGTTATTTCCTCCGGCGGCGTCCAGTCTTCGGCATTGGGTGAATTGTATTATGAAGAGCTATTAGAATTATTGGCTGAATTGCCGCCCAAAGCAGCATTGGTTTTTCGACTGCATGCTATTGAGGGCTATACCCACCCGGAAATTGGAGAGCAACTCAGTATGAGTGAAAATACCTCGAAATGGTATCTCGCTAAAGCTCGGAAACAGTTGCAGGATCTTATTAAAAAAAACACTGATAATAAAGCCACAGCTTAAATATGAACAATAAATTGAGACAAAAAGGGTGGAACGATATGAGTCAGCGGCTGGATGCCAATCTGCCCCGGGACCGCAAACGTGTTTTTGCGATTTGGTGGGTTTGGGGTATTGTCGCATTGATCGGTATGGGAGCCTGGTTCATGTATAATCAACAGGACGAAGCCCAGGCCCCTGCGACTTCGTCGGATATAGTACAGTCAGCCATTCAGAAGGAGTACCAGCCGGATCAAGCCTCAAAATCAGAAAAAGGTCTTGGCTCTTCAGTGTCGACGGATGACTCTCCTTCAATTCTATTGGGTCAAAGGGTTTCATCGAATAGCACTCCTTCCCGGGCGGGTTCACCTGACTTACTCGCAGACACGGGTATTTCAGAATCATCTGAATCAGATGGGCTGGATTCCAGAGAAATAAAAGAGGATGTACAGGCTTCACTCCAAGCTATGACTTCACCGGAGTCTCAGCAATTAGTGGATCAAGAGACCGGCGCATCTGAACGCAAGGATGCACAGCTATCTCCGTTGCCCGATTTCCCCCTTTCTTCTCCTTTTATACTTAGCCTGCCGGAGATTAGCGGACTTGTGTCGCTCCAGCCTTCCAGCACAATTCAGTCATCTCCCATCAAAGTGAAGACTGAAAGTGGATATTTTGTGGATTTAGCTGCAGGTACCCGAGTGGCTCAGCCCTATTCTTACGTCGGTCAGGCCGGAATGGGTTGGCGGGCACCCCTTTCCGATAAATGGTCCTACAGTCTAAGCTGGGGAGCGGGCGTGGAAGGCATGCATCAACCCGCAAGAGTGGCACTAAAAGAATTTCGTCAATCTTCACGAAGCCTGCAAGAAGATATATCCTCAGGATCCACGGGAAGTGTTACAAATGGGTTTCCCGGGAGTGGCGAGTTCGGTGCGGCTGAAATTCAACTGCGAAACCATTATTTTGCGTATTTCGGCTTGCATACGGCTTATCAGTTTGCCCCCAATTGGGCTTTTCGTTTTGGGGTGGAAACGGCCTATCGCTTTTATATCTCTTCAGAAGAATCGTATGGGCTGAATTTTTCTTCAGATGGATCATTTTCTATAGATAATAGTTCGCGTAACATTGCTCAAGACTTTGTTTTATTCAATCGATGGGATTTCCGTCCCGTCGCCGGCTTGAATTATAAGCTGCGATCGAATATGAGCCTGAATCTCACTTATCGGCATGGCACCAACCCATTATTACCCAATCCAATACAAGATACACCGGCCGGACACGCCCGCTTTGTGCAGCTAGGCGTCCAATTTGATCTTTGAACCGCAACTTTCTTCGACCGACGAAGCTGCAAAGTAGCGAAGGCGGTTAACCTTGATTTCATTTCACCGCAAAGTCGCGAAGAGTGCAAAAAAATACTTGTTTTTAATGAATTAAATAATGAGTGGGATTTTCCTCAATCTCAATCTCAA